>JAISJL010000015.1 GCA_031261545.1 Candidatus Nomurabacteria bacterium | reverse complement strand
CACCCCCCCTGTCACAAAAATATATTTCCGCACGTGTTTTTTACCTTTCTCCCAACCTATTTCCTGTTCCCTTTCCTCCATCATACCTTTTTTCACCAATAATTTCAAGTCATTGTTGTAAAATCCACAACACTTTCATCACCGCACCAACAAAATACCCCCCAACCTAATGAAAGTTGAGGGTCATTTGCGGAACACTTTGTTCCAAAGGAGGATGTCGCTACTTCGCGACGATTTTACCAGAGCCGTTTCTGCCATCTTCCGCTACATAATAGCACGAAATCGAACCATCGCCAGTCAAAAGGCCTTTGATGTCCTCATCCGTTTTTCCAGATGGGATAAACACAATCGCAAGTGCGACACTTTCGCCATTGACTTGCAAATCATATTTGTCGTTGAAGCAACGAATCGACCCGTTGATGCCAAAATTGTCGTGAAGCATCGCAGTTACTTCTGCTTTCCGACCGATACCCCACGAGTTATACCCATAGTCGTTATCAACCTTCAAGCCAACGCTACTCGGCTTCAAGCCCACAACGGGCGCTTCGTCAGCACTCCCACCGTTTTTCACGGTTTCCGTTTCCGACACATCTGAAGACACTGACTTGTTGTCCCCAGCCAGCTTTTCAGCCCAACCAAGGAACAAACTCTTTGGCGACATAATCGCGCCAATCACCGCAACAAGCAGCACAACTCCAGCCAGTCCGCCAATTACGGCGACAGTGATTTTCTTCGCCTTGTCGACGGTCACAAACTTGTAGCAAACGAACGCCGCCGCACCAAGTATCGCTGCCGAAATCACAAGCACTTTCAACCAAGTCTCGAACAATATTGACGCAACTATGGTTATGATGACACCCGTGACAATTGCCTTCGCAAGCGAACCAATTTTCTGCCAAATAGTCAACTTGCTTTCGCCGTCGACTACGCTCGCCTTTTCCAGAGCAGCAATCTTCTCCGCCAACTCCTTACGCGTCACGGGGTCGCCCTCGTTATCCAGCTCTTCCTTGAGCTTTTCGATGGCGTTCTTTGGTCTCTCTTCCTTCGCCTTCTCCTCCAGCAACGCCTTCAGCTCTTCTTTGCGAAGCTTAAGCATCTCCGGAGTTGTTGCGTTGAAGACCGCTTTTCGTGCCGCAACGATTATCGCAGGTTCACGGCTCTCGCCGTTTTCTTCCGCCTCTTTCGCTGCCGCAATCTGCACCTCCAGCACATCGATGGCTTCCTTGTCCGCCGATATTTCCCGCTCAAGCCTCTCGTGCTTTTCATCCAAATCACGAATGTCTCTTCTGGTCTGTTCGTGCCTTGTCTCCAAGCCTCGGAGTTCACCCAACGCGATGTCGATATCGTCTTTTAAGTCCTCCTTATCTGCCTTTGATGCCTTTTTACGCTTTTCGGTAAGCGCCGCGATTTCTGCCTTTTTCTCGGTGATTTCTACTTCAATTCCATCCGCTTTTACGCGGATATCCTTGATTTCGTCATCAAACCTTATCAGGCGTGTCTCCTTCGTCGGAAGCTCATCGCTGAGGCGCTTTTGCTTCTTTTCGAGATATTCTATGCTCATCTTTCTCTCCCCTTTCGGTAAATTGGTGGTAATGGGTCTTTGCGGATTCTGCGATACGCCTACGCGCATCAAGTTTCTACGGTTCGGACAGGGCATCCCACACAGGGAGCAATCCTCGCTGCAATCTGCATAATTATCGGTTTCTTCATCGCCATAAATGCTATCTAAAGCCTCTCCGGCTTCGATATCCCTCATAACGACGTCAAAATCACGATGACCATGCGACGCGTCAGCGTCATCTTCGATAATTCTTCGCTTCTCTTCATCAGACAAGCCCAAATCATCAAGAACGCCTTGGTATCTGTTGCCGTACATAAGCTTTTCCTCCTTTTTTTAATTTACAGTGTATACTATGGGACAAAAAGCCCCCTTACCCAATCATCACAGATTAGGCTATTACCCTTTCATTATATCACACTTGCCTCAAAAAGTCAAGTGTTTTGGCATATTTCCGACGACAATCCACCAACAAAAATCCTCCTACAATTCTCGCAAGAACTTCGCTTCATTACCACTAGTATCTCTTTTACGCCTCAATGTTTGCAAATCTTCTATCGCCACATCTTTACCAGTAAGCCTATCCTTCAATTTGCCCGTTTTAGTATCATAGTCATAACCATCCAAAACCCTATCGAACTCGCCTTTCAAGTCTTCATAAAAACTCAGAAGCTCAGATCTAGTTTCCGACTTAATCTTTTCTTGTGTCTGCTTAGTTGTGTTAGCCAAGTGGAAACTTGACGCAATGTCAAAGAGATTCTTGACAACCATTTTATTATATTTCGCAGTCTTTATGCCTCCAGTCGCATCATCAACAAAAACATGCTGACCGTTCGGCTCGGCAAAGTTTCTAATGTCAGCCTCGTTAATCGTATACCTATAGGCGTCTATATTGTTGGCAGGGTTATAGAAGCCCATGATCTTCTTCCATATCTGAACACCCATAGCATCACCAGACACGAAATTCGACGCCTTTTCTGTTTTAGATGCGCTGAACATCATGTTAACATCCAACTCACCGAAATTACCAATCAAACTGTTTCCAGCATTAGTCGCCAAAAGCGAGCTAACACCAGCGACATGTTCTTTGACCTTATAATCAATCAGCGAATTCGCAACATCCACTTTGGCATGGCTAAGGTTACCGCCTCTACCAGTCTGCGTAACAATATCTATTAAGTCCGGATCGCCGACCTTGACATACTCTGCCAAAACTTGTGCCAATAACGGCTTATCCTGAATATTTATACGGAACTTGACATTGCCATTTTCATCGCGACGCTCCAACCATTCACTAGCTTTCTTTGGCAAACCAGCCGCGTCCAAAATCATGTCCTTATCATCATTTAGTTGATAACCCATCAACCACTCCTTGGCATCCTTGGTCGACTTAACGGTCTTGCCCAATATTTTAGCACCCAACTCGCCAGCTTCTTTGTCAATCTTAGCTTTTTGCGCATTAGCCACAGCCAAGGCGAACTCAGCTCCTCGTTCACCACGAACTCCGGCAAACACCGCCGAGCGCCGCATCCACTCTTCGTGCCTCTTACCAGAAGCCCGCGAATTGACCAACTCCCACATGTCATAGTATGTATCCTCGGTATCTTGACGATCGTTGTTCCATTTGCTTGCCAATAAGTCATTTTCTGCTTTGATCATCTCACCCTTACCCTTTTGACTCTTCCACTGCTGATTAAAATCATGCGCAGACAACACTCCGCCAATTCCCATGACGTTTTTCACATCCTTACCACTCGTTAAGTCAATTTTCTGCAAATTACCGAATCGATCCGTATATTGACCAGCAAGGAAAGAATGTCCACCAGATCGCATCTTTTCGCTCAAACGTAAACGATCGGTTTCCGCCTCGTGTTTCAGAATTTCGCTCGCGTTGTATCGCTTGCCTTCCTTATCCCATCTAGTAACTTTCATTTTCTGCCACTGGAAAATAGTATCACCACGTGAGTTTGTCATGACATTACCATTGGCGTCTTTTTGAGCAACCTGCACCATCTCATAAGCCGATTTAACTTTCTGCTGCTCCCCCTGCACATAAAGCGCATTCCGGCTCGCCACATCATTACCCGTCTGTCGGATGTGTTCCTGTCGCATCGCCTTGTTGCGGTCAAGCCAGCTCGCCAATCGTGCGTGCGGAGTGTATGGCTTCGCATTTGCCAACATTTTCTGCTTCGAAATCTGCTGCTTTTCGCCCGCCCAGCCGCGCACAAAACCCTGCAACGGATTGAACGGCGCTCGCACAAACTGCCCGACCTTATCCAAAATCGTCCCCGTTGACTTAATCAAAAACGGCGTCATAATCAGCGGAATTGCCTGCACCGCCAAGCCCATAATCGCCCCAACGGCATCATGTGCCGCCACCATAATCGCCCAACCCGCCAAAGTCGCACCGCCATAAAGTGCTGCGAAAATCGGATAAAGCAGCAACATTTGCATCAACATTTTGCTCCATTTTCCGAATAATTTCTCCGTATTCGGCAACAAATATGCCACAAAAGCAATCGGCGACACCGCCACCAAAACAATAATAATCGCCTGACGCGCCACCAAGGTCAGATACGCCGCCAGCAGCGCAATAATCGCCCCGACCAAGAAGATAATCAACATATACACCAATCCACCAGGCGAAAACACCGCCAACACCGCCACGGCCCCCGTCACCGCACCAGCACCACCAACCACCAGTTGCGCCACGCTCGTCCAATCGTAACTATTCGCCACGCCACCAGATGCAATAATCGCACTTTCCGCCGTCTGCCGCGCACCCTCAAACACCCCAAACAACTGGCTTCCAATAATATTCGCCAAATCTACCCCAATCGCACAAATATAATACGACAGGTTCATCAAAATCGCCACCACGATCACCCTCGGCAACATCTTGCGAATGTTATAAGCGTCAAGGATCTTCCCCGTCAACTGCGCATAAATCATCACCAAAAACAAAATCACAAAAATAATATTACCGAAATCCTTAATCACCCCCCAAATCACAAAAATCGCCGAAGTCTTATCCGTCAACAGCGGCTTGACCTCCATAAAACTCCCAATCAGTTCCATCAAACTGTCGTTCGCCTTCGACATCGTCTCTCCAGCCGAACAGATCAGCCAGCTGCTCGACCCCATCGCATCATAACAGTTGTCGGCCGTGACAGTTGCTGGAGGAGTGTCACATTGTTCAATACTCTGGTCACAAGGCACATCGCATTGCTCAATGGATGGGTCGCACGGCTCGTCACACTGCTCAACGCTTGGGTCACACGGCTCATCATCACATTGCTCAATACTCGGATCACAAGCATAAACATCACCACCAGATGTAGCAGAAAACGCCAAAACACCGCCAAAAACCGCCAAAATAGCCGTTAGCACTGTAAAAAGCCGCCTAATTTTAGTCAAACACTTCATTATGCTTATATTATAGCACACTCGGCGCCAAAAGTCAAGTTTTATAGCTCAATTAACTAAGTATTTTAACATCCAAAACCTAATCCGCCAACAGGCATATTAAGGTATGCATTGCAAAGCAATCCACGAAGTGATATAATAACTACATGAGCGACAAAATCCAACTTATCACCCTCGTCGGCATGGCTGGCGCCGGTAAATCAACAGTAGTCGACTACCTGACGACCGA
>JAISJL010000012.1 GCA_031261545.1 Candidatus Nomurabacteria bacterium | reverse complement strand
CCCCCCCCCCCCCCAATTTTGTCAAGTACTTTTTGAGACTTTTTTGCAAAAAGCCTAATATTCAGCAAAATTGGATAGTCCTGTGATGTATGTTATAATTGTAGTATGCAAGTAGTCGTGGACGGTAAATTGGTGGATTATGTGGCGGAGGGTTCGACTGGGAAGCCGGTGGTGTTGTTTTTGCATGGGTGGAAATCTTCGTCGAAACTTTGGGTGCCTTTGATGCGGAAGATTTCCGCGGAGGGGTTTTATTGCGTTGCGATGGATTTTCCTTCGGTTGACGCGGTTTGGAAAGTGGACGATTTTACGAAGTTTGTGACGGATTTTTTGCGAAAAATAAGATTGGATGGGAAGATTTTTGCGGCGGTGGGACATTCGTTTGGTGGGAGAGTGATGTTGAAAGATGATTTTGGGGCTTCGCGATTGATTTTTATTGACAGCGCAGGAATTAAGCCACATGCTAGTTTTTTGCCTTTTGGGTTTTTGCGAAAGATTGCGGTGCGTGTTGGAAAAGTTTTTTTGCCGCGTTCAGTGCGGCGAAAGTTTGCGAGTGCGGATTATGCTTCGCTGAAAACGGAAAATGAGCGAGAAACTTTTAAGAATATTATTAACGAGGATTTGAGTGCGAATTTGGATTTGGTTAAAAAGCCGACGTTGATTTTGTGGGGGGCTCGTGATTTTGATACACCAGTTTCCGATGCCCGTATTTTTGCAAAAAAGATTGCAGGGTCGGAGTTGGTGGTGTTTCCAAACGCGGGACATTATAGTTTCATAGATGAGCCAGCGGAAACGGCGCGCCTTGCTATTGACTTTTTGGGCGGAGTGTGCTATGATGAATAAGATCCTATCGACATATAGGGGTGGCTATGCTGTTGTCTTATTGTATATGTTGCAACAATGCGAATATAGTTTTGGGGCGTTTGCAAAATGGGGGCATCGTGCTTCCAATTTGCGTTTTCGTGCGATTGCGAAGCGGCAGAAATTGAAATGGACGATGAAAGTTAAGATATTATTTGGGTTGATGATCTTTTCGGCGGTTTTGATTTTGCCTTTAACTTTGGTTTTTTGGCCGGTGGCTTGGCCGATGATTTTGGGATTTTGGAATGCGGTTTTTATGGTTTTGCAGAAGCCGATTGAGATTTTTATCGTGCTTCGTGCCACGCGAAAACTGCAGGATTTTAAGGGGATAAAAATTGCGGTTTTGGGTTCGTATGGCAAGACGACGGCGAAGGAAGTTTTGGCGACAGTGTTTGGGTCTTTTGATGGCGTTGCGATTGCCACGTTGGGCAACAAAAACACTTTGCTGGGAAATGCAAAGTTTATTGAGAAAGTTGTTAGTTCTTCTGCGAGAATTGCGATTTTTGAGTTGGGCGAATTTAAGTTTGGTGATATTCGGAAAATGGCGAAAATGATTCGTCCGGATTATGCGATTATGACGGGAGTTTCGGGGGCGCATTTGGATACTTTGGGGGATTTGAGCGGCGTAGTTCGGACGTTGGATGAAGTGCGGGAGTTTGTGCCGAGTTCCAAGATTGCGGTCAATGCGGATAATGAGATTTTGCGCGATGTGAGCGCCGAGTGGAGATTTTCGGTTTCGGGTGTTTCTTCGGATTTGGATGATTTTGGGATTTCTGATGTTGAAGTTTTGGTGGATGGGACGAGGTTTAAGTTTATGGGGCTGGCGGTTTTTTCGCCACTGCTTGGTGAGCATAATGTGGCGATTGTGGCGATGGCGATTTATTGGGCTTCTTCGATTTTGGATCTCGGCGATGCAGAGATTTTGGAAAACTTGGCGCGGTTGCGGGTTTTTGAGCATAGGATGGAGCCGCGAAAATTGACAAATGGAGCGTTAGTGATAGATGATACTTATAATGGGAACTTGGAGGGAGTTCGGGCGGGTCTGCGGCTGCTGGGCGAATTAGATTTGGCGGCGGACGGGACGCGGTTTGTGCGGAAGTCGTATGCGACGCCGGGGCTGGTGGAACAGGGTGCGCTTTCGGATGAAATCCACGAAGAAATGGGCGAGTTGATTGCGGCGGCGGATGTGGATAATGTGTATTTGATGCGCAATTCGACGACTTCGGCAATCTCGCGCGGATTGCAAAAAGGCGAGTTCGCGGGGCGGTTGACTATACTTGAAAATCCGCTGGATTTTTATGAAAACTTGGACAAAGTTACGGTAGCGGGAGATGTGATTTTGATGCAGAATGATTGGACGGATAATTATGAGTAGAGCTACCAAATAATCTCGGATTCATTGTGCGCGCGGAGGTAGGCGTTGGTTTGGGAGAAGTGTTTGCAGCCGAAGAAGCCAGAATAGGCGGAGAAGGGCGAAGGGTGGGCGGCTTCGAGGACGAGATGTTTGTTAGTGTCGATTAGGGACTTTTTGGAGCGGGCGTCGCGACCCCATAAGATAAAAACGAGATTTTGGCGGTCTTGGTTGAGTTTTTTGACGACGGCTTCGGTGAATTGTTCCCAGCCGTGGTTGCGGTGTGAGCCGGCGCGGTGGGCTTCGACGGTGAGGGTGTTGTTGAGCAAGAGAACGCCTTGTTGCGACCATTTTTGGAGATTGCCGTGGGTTGGGATTGGTGTGCCGAGGTCGTCGTGGATTTCCTTGAAGATATTTTGCAAACTCGGGGGGATTGCGACGGATTTATTGACGGAAAAGGCGAGGCCGTGGGCTTGGTGGTCGCCATGATAGGGGTCTTGACCGATGATGACAACCTTTATGGCGTTAAAATCGGTGGTGAAGGCGGAGAAGACTTGAGCTTTGGGCGGGAAAATCTGTTTTTTGATATATTCTTGGTGCAAAAAGTTGCTGAGGGCGTGAAAATAATCTTGCCCAAACTGATTTTGTAAAAACGGTTTCCAACTTTCGTGCATCTATGGTATAATTTTAACATAATGAGTGAAATTATTGAAGTTTGGACGGACGGATCGGCAGTACCGAATCCGGGAGTGGGAGGGTTTGCCGTGATGAATAAAAACGGTAAGCCGCTGATTCTTGGTCGCGAGGAGAAAAGCACGAATATACGGATGGAGATGCTGGCAATTATTAGCGCGATGAAGCGGGCGCGAGGGCGGAAGATGGTGATTCATACGGATAGCCAGTTTACGATTAACGTCCTGACGAAGTGGGCGAGGGGTTGGGAGTCTCGCGGTTGGAAAAAAGCGCAAGGTGAGATCAAGAATCTGGATCTGGTAAAAGAGGCATGGGAGGTTTATGGGCGGGAAAATATCGAAATGGTTTGGACAAAAGGGCATGCGGAGGATGCGATTAACGAAGCGGCGGACGAGTGGGCGAGGCGGGCGCGGCTCGGGGAGAAATTGTGATGGAATTGTGGAAGTTGGCGGGTTTTAACTGGTTTTTGGACTTTGTGGCGGTGTTTTTGGCGGAATATTTGCTGTTTGGTTTGATGGTTGGCTTGATTTTGGCGTTTGTTTTTTGCCCAAAATGGCGCAAATTAGTGATTTTGATGGTTATTTCGGTAATTTTATCGGTAATTTTGGGCAAAATCGCGGGGTTGTTTTTTTATCATGAGCAGCCGTTTTTTGTGCTTGGTTTTACGCCTTTGGTGGGTCATGCGGTTGACAATTCGTTTCCGTCAGATCATAGTTTGGTATTTTTTGCTACATTTTGGACGATTTTGTTATATTTTCTAGGTTCTGGCTGGCGAGTTTCGAGGTTCTGGGCGAGGTTTTTGGTGGTTTTGACGGGGATTTTGGCGGTTTTGGTGGGGTTGTCGCGGATTTTCGTGGGGGTGCATTATCCGATAGACGTTTTGGCGAGCATAGTGATTTCGGGAGTGGCGGCGGTGATTGTTTATTTTGCGGCGAGGGTTTTGACGAAGAAGGCTTGACAAAGTGTTTTGATTAGGATATAATAATTATCAATGAGGGATTCGTCTAGGATCTCTTCCATGTATATGTGTAGAATAACTGCTATTTAGCGGTTATTCTTTTTTGGAAACAATGTAATCCGAATTGCTACTATATTGAATAGATTTAACTCAATCATATGCGTTTTCGTGAGAGACGCTTGACTTTTATGGCGATGTGTGCTATAATAGAAGAATAATATGGGTGGCTTTGCTTAATTTAGGGCTGTTTTTGCGCAAAAAGCTTGCAATTTGGGATTATTCGTGATATACTTAAAAAGTCGTTTGGGAGAAAACGCCAAAAACTAGTGTTTATAAATGCTTGGTCGGTGGCTCTGCGGGGTCAAAATAGCATGAAATGACGCTTATTTTACAAGTCGATACCCATTTTGCCCGTAGGAAGGCAGGGTAAACGGACAACGTTCCGTGGCGGTTTATGTATGAACGATAATTTTTAAGGAGTAATATGCCAGTATCTGTAAAGATTTTGTCTGCAAAGGCAAAACGAATTGCAGTTGAGGTAATTCCGGCCGAGTGGCGAGCTTTCGCTGAGTAGGCTATACGAAATCCCCGTTTTGCGGGGATTTTTGGTTGGCTGTTGACTTTTTGGATCAAAAAATGGCTTGCATTTTGTGGGAAAGTTTGATATAATGTGAGTATCACCAACGAAAGATTCCTCCTTTAAGGGCTAGTCCTTACGGGAGTTCTTTTTTGATTTATATTCAAGACGAGTTTGTAGATCGCTGATAAAGCGTAGATAGGGCTTTAACAGTTTGATTTTTAATAAAGCTGAGTATTTCTTTTGGTTCGGTATCAAAAGAGAGCCCAATTTATTCTGCTCTTTAAGGTATCTTGCTAGACACTGGAAATCTCCGTCGCCGCTAACCAAAATGGCTTTGTCATAATTTGGGAACTCAATCATTGTATGCAGAACCAACTCGGAGTCGCAATTACCCTTTGTTGTCCCATTTTTGCCAGTTAGAGTTTCACGGAAAATACAAATAAACCCAGCTTTTTCAAGATTTTGATAAAGTTTGTTGTTGCTCGGCATATATCCAATAAACAAAAAGGCTTTCTCGACATTGTATTTATCTTTCAGATACACACGAAAACGTCTGAAATCCAGTTGCTAACCAAGACTGCGTATGCTTAGATTCAGATTCTGGCTATCTATAAAGGCGTAAACTATTTCTTTTTTCATACAGACATTATATCAAATTGAACGCACTTTTTGCAAGCATAGGCGTAATTATTTAATATGGTGCTGGAAGTAGGACTCGAACCTACGATGCCGTTAGGCGGGAGATTTACAGTCTCCTGTGATAGCCACTACACGATTCCAGCGAGAACTCTAAGAAAACCTTTTGGAAAAAGGTTTTCTTCCTTTCCAAAATAGCTGACAAAAATGCTCGGAAGTAAATTCCTGCGCATTTTTGCTCGTTTTCTATGGAGCCGCTTTTCGGACTCGAACCGAAGACCTGCTGTTTACAAAACAGCTGCTCTACCAACTGAGCTAAAGCGGCAACTCTTGAACTTTTCTTTCTTAAAGAAAAGTTCAGCAAAAGAAAATAACTGTATAAAAATCCTCCGATAGTGATCGTGCGGATTTTTATATTATAATATTAGCACAAAAATCGCAAAAATGCAACAGAAACAAGTTTTTACATGCTGATGGCAATGGCGCGGAGTTGTTCGTTGGTGAGTTTGGCGTTGGTGGCGTCGATGAAGTATTGGAGGCCGCCGCTGACCCATGAGGCGCGGTAGTTGGAGATGTAGATGGTGAGGCCTTTTTCACGGATGGTGGAGTAGGTGCTACCCCAGTTGGGCATGACGTAATTGTTTAGGAGGGCTTCGGAGTCCCATGAGCTTTTTTGTTCGGTGATGACGTATTTTGAGGAGCTGTCGCTGTAGGTGATGCTGACTTTGCCGTCGGTCATGACGGAAGCGTCTTGCATTGCGTAGCCTTTGATGATTTCGCTAGGGTAATGGACATCTATGCCGGCTTGGGAAGCGAGGATGCGGGCGCTGAAATCCGGCACCGACAGATAGCCGACGTAGCCTAAAACACCCAAAACTGCTGCGGTGGCTGCCATGGCACCGATGATTTTTTGCTTTTTGCTAATTTTGCCGTGGCGATTTTTTGCCTTAGCATTGCGGACTACGCTTTTGGCGTCCTTCTTTGGTAAATCGTCAGTATCTGAGATGTTTTTGATTAAATCGGTTAGGCTAGGGGTTGATGATGTTGTGTTTTGTACAACAGCATTGCTGCTCGACAGATGAGAAACGGGCTTTTGGGCGGGTTGCAAGACAGGTTTTGCGACCATTTTGGCTTGGAGGCGATGAGCTGGGGCTTGGCTGACGGATGGTGATGGTTTGGGTAAGGTGTGGAAAGCGGGCTTTTTGTAGACTGGAGCGGGTTGGCGACGCGGCAACGGGGAGGAAGAGAGCGACAAGCCAGATGTATTGCTGACTTTGGCGATGTCTTGGGCGAAACTTTCCAGATCAAGGTCATTGCTGACGGATTTAGTTGGAGTTGGCTTTGGCAGAGTAGGCTTGGTGGCTGTGGCTTTAGTGGTCGTGCGGACAATCCATGGCATTTCGGGGTCGATGATTTCGGATTTTGGTGCAGATTTTGGAGCAGGTGATGGTGTTGTATTATGTACCGCTTCGCGGTAGGTGGGACATACAACAGCATTGCTGCTTGACAGATGAGAAACGGGCTTGCGGACGGCGGTGATGCCGGCTTGGGACATGACGGTTTTGTTGACCGAGCGCATGGCTTCGGCACGGAGTTCGGCGAGGCGTGAGGCGGCGTCAAAGGCAGGCTTTGGGGCGGGAGTCGGCGCAACGGCGGCGGGCGTAGAAACGACGGTAGTTGGGGCTGGTTGGGTTGGCGCAACAGATGGGTCAGGCTTAGGCGCGACGGTTTGGTCTGGGACGAGATTGTTAGTTGCGACAAAACCGTTGCGGTTGAAGCGCATTATGACTGGGCTAGCCTGTTTATCCATTAAATTAAAACTCCTATTTTTACCTATTTGCACTCATCACAGTGTTATTCTAATTATACACAAAACTTTAACAAAACGCAAGCGTTTTCTGGCATTTTGTGGAAAAGTTGCGAAAAAAGTTGTTTTTAGTGCTTTTTGTCAATGACTTGGTCAAGTTTGTCGCTCAAATCTTGGATTTTTCGTCCTAGTTCATCGTTTTGCTTTTGGTGTTTTTTGGTGTATTTCTTGACATGAGCATGGATGGCGACGCCGCTGCCAGCGGCTATTGAGGCACCGAGTGCGGCGAGAACAGAGGTGTAGTTGTCTCCGATGAGCATGGCGGTGGTGCTGGGCATGAGGTTGCTGAATAGCGGAATAAAGGCGATGAGGGGCAGGATTACCAGATAAATAAACATCAAAATATAGATGGCGATGGAGATTTTGCCAGCGAGCAATTCGGAGATGATTTTGTTGAGAAAACTTTCTTTTTCGTCGTTCATGATACTATTTTAGCACATTTTTGCAATTTTTGGAGTTTTTTGGTATAATATATGAGTATTGGGTCGTCGCCAAGTGGTAAGGCACTGGTTTTTGGTACCAGCATTCGTAGGTTCGAATCCTACCGACCCAGCCAAGATTATTTTAGAAGGAGGAATTATGAAATTAGAGGGGACAAAATTGGAGAACTTTGAGCCGGTTGACGGGAAAGTTGAGCGGCTGGAGGTTATAGATTTAGTGGAGGGGAAAGGGGAGATTGTGCCGTATGATGTGCGGATTACGGCGCATTATACTGGAGCGTTGGCGGTTGATGGGACAGTTTTTCAGTCGTCGCATGATGGAGCGAATAAGCCGTTGACTTTTGGGCTGAATCAGGTAATTCGTGGGTGGACGCAGGGCGTGCCGGGGATGAAAGTTGGTGGAACGAGGCGGTTGATTATTCCAGCTGCGATGGCGTATGGCTCGAGGTCGCCGGCGGCAAATATTCCGGCGAATTCGGATTTGGTGTTTGATATTGAGTTGGTGGGGATGAGGTAAACTGAAAGTGTTATTTTTGCTTCTCGGTGAAGTTGGCTTCGCGCCATTTGGCGATGGCGGCGTGGTTGCCGCTCAATAAGACCTCGGGGACTGGCAAGTTTTTATAGATTTCGGGGCGGGTGTATTGTGGGTATTCGAGGAGGTTTTCGCTATTCGCAAAACTTTCGATTTGGGCGGAGTTTTCGCCGCCGAGGACGCCGGGGATGAGGCGGGAGATGCTGTCGACAAAAGCCATAGCGGGGATTTCGCCACCGGTGAGGACGAAATTGCCTAGGGAGAAATTGTAGTCAACGATGGACATGATGCGTTCGTCGAAACCTTCGTAGTGTCCGCAAAGGATAATATAATTTTCGTCGTTTTGCGAAAAAGTTTTGGCGGATTTTTGTTGCCAAGTTTCGCCTTTTGGCGTGGTGATGATGACTTTGGCGTTTTTTAGGCCTTTTTTGGCGGATTTGACCGCATTGAAAATTGGTTCGCACATCAGAAGCATCCCATCGCCACCGCCGTAGGGGGTGTCGTCGACGCGTTTACGGACGCCCATACCGAAGCGGCGCAGGTCGATTATCTCGATTTTGATGAGATTGTTCTTCTGCGCTTTCCAGATCATGCTTTGGCCAAAAACTGGCTCGAACATATCTGGAAACAGGGTTATGATCTTGAAAGTTTTGATATTTTTGGTTTTCATAAATAGCCCCATATGTCTATTATATCACACTTGCCTCAAAAAGTCAAGTTTTATTTTTGGTTTGGTTGTGGTATTATATATGTATGAAAGATTTTATGAATGACGAGTTTTTGGTGCCGGAGGACGCACATTATTTTGACAGCGCTTGCCAGACGTTGCGACCGGCTTCGGTCTTGGCGGCAATGCGAGATTATTATGAGAACTTTAATTCCTGTGGCGAGCGAGTGAAATATAAATGGGGGCAAAAGGTTGACGAGAAGGTAGACGGGACGCGTGAGAAATTGTTGGAGTTTTTGGAATTGTCGCCGAAAAAGTATTTTGTGAGCTTTACGCAGAACACGACCTATGGGTTGAACTTGATTTTGTCGCAGTTAAACGTTGCACGGGCGGGGATTTCGCGGATTTTGACGAGTGATATTGAGCATAATTCGCCGTTTTTGGCGACGATGGCTCTGGCGAAGCGAACGGGTTTGCCTCGTGAAATTATTACGAGGGAGGACGATGGGAGTTTGCCGGTTAATTATGACTATTCTGCGGCGATTTTGGTGGTGAATGTGGCGTCGAATATTGATGGGCGAAAGTTAAAGAATTTGCATGAGATTGTTCGGGTTGTTCACAAGGCTGGCGGGTTGGTGATCCTGGATTGTGCGCAGGCGACCGTTACGGCGCATGAACTGTTGCGAAAATGCGAGGCGGATGCGATGTGTTTTTCGGCGCATAAGGCGTATTCGGCGTCGCTGGGCGCGATTGTTATGCGGCGTGATTTTATACGATTTTTGGATACGAGTTTTATTGGCGGAGGGATGGTGGATGATGCTTCTCGGGACGGCTATGTTTTGTCGGCTTCTTCACCAAAATCTGAGCATATTCACACGATTTTTGAGGCAGGATTGCAACCGTATGCGGAGATTATTGCGTTTGGTGAGGCGCTGGATTTCATCTTGCGTTCGGAGAAAAATGGTAAAATTGCACAGATGAAAGAGTTTGGTGTCTCGGTTTTTGAGTTTTTGGGCGGGTTGGATAATGTGGTTTTGCTGAACTCGGAGCCAGCGACGGTTTTGGCGTTTTATATGAAAAATCTGGATGGGCATTTGTTGGCGGAGGCGCTCAATCGTGAGAATATTATGGTGAGGAGCGGATATTTTTGCTGCCATTATTATTTGAGCCATGTGCTTGGGTTGCCGCCTTTGGTGCGAGTGTCGCTGGGGTTGCATAATTCTGCGGCCGACGTTGAACATTTTAAGAAAGTGATGGCAAAAGTGAGTGGGAAATAAAATGGTTTGTATTGTTACGAAAAAGATGGGGGAAAAGTAGATGGTTTGTATTGCGGCGTTTATTATTCTTTTGATTGTTAGTTTGAGTTTGCCAATCTTACGGATTTTTAACCGTGAGTTATCACAAAAGATTTGGAAGATGCTGAAAAAGGCGTGGGGCTGCGTGGGAAAGAAACTGACACTGCGGAAGTGTGATACCAACTTTAAGGAAGATGTGAAAAATACACTACTGGCGCGGGTGGTGGTCGCGAAGCCGCGACTGGTGAAGCCAATTTCGGTTGGGATTGAGGTTGTAAGCGTTTTGATTGTTGTGATTTTTGCGTGGAGCGTTATTGAATTAGTGAAAAGTGGGCTGAGTTTGGTCGCTCTCGGAACGTGCAACGTGGAGAGTCCGGAAAGTTGTTCGCTGGGGGCGGAGAGTTGTGCGATTGACGGTGGAAAATTGAATTGGTTTGAGGAATGGGGGGAGATTTTCGCGGTGTTGCCGACGAGGTTTAAGAATTGGAGTGCGACGGAATACGCGGATAAGGTGGAAGTCGCACTGTTGAACCCACGTAATGCTGGTCAAGATTTTGCTGGTAGCGTTGATTTTGCAAAAAATGCCGCGCTTGATATTTTTGATCCTGGTTGTATTGTGTGCAAGAAATCTTATAACGCGCAATTGGCAGATGGATTCTTTGACAGACACAGTGTGTATTTGTTGCCGTATCCGATTGTTGCGGCGGATGGGGAATATAAATTTGCCAATTCGGAGATAATTTCGCGGTATATTTTGGCGAGTGATGGTGAGATGGCATGGGAGATTGTTGACCGGCTGTTTACTGGGTTTTCGGAAAATGGTCGTGACTGGCAGGATGTGTTTAACACTTCGCTATCGCGAGAGGAAGCTGGGGTGACTTTGCAGAGTTGGTTGAGCGATTTTGGGTTGAGTTCCGGTGAGATTGCCGTGGTTACGGAAAGGGCGGATTCGGCGGAGATTACGATGAAGATGAGCGTGATTAAAGATGTGGTGGACAATGATATTCGGACAAGGAAAATCCCGACGATGATTTTCGACGGGAAGATTCATTTTGGGTTGTATAAATAGGGCGACCGAAATAAAGTTTTCTCTACTGTGGATGGTGGGCGAGGAGGGACTTGAACCCTCACGGCCTTGCGGCCAGCAGATTTTGAGTCTACCATGTATACCATTTCATCACTCGCCCGAACCTTCTAACTTTTCTTTTAGAAAAAGAAAAGTTACCAAAAGAAAATAGCTGGCAAAAATGCTCGGAAGTAAATTCCTGCGCATTTTTGTTATATTTATTATAGCACGGATAAGTTTTTTTCGCAAGGGGCTTGACAAATGGATTTTTATGTAATATAATGGGGTTGTGGACAGTATAAAAAGGAAAAAACAATGAAAAAGTCGATAGTTTACACTAATCCATACCGAAAGAGCGCAAAATTGCGGTTTACGGTTGTGCGCGAGCGGAAGTTTTTGCGGTGCGCTTGCGTGGTTGTGGCTGCGGTGATTTTGGCGGCGGCGCCGTTTTTGCAGGCGACTCAGCCAGTTTCGGCAGACAGACTGAGCGATTTGGCGGCGGAGATTGATGCTGTGAACGCAAAAATTAAGGACTTGGAGGGCAAGGCGAACAGATTGGCGAACGAATCGAAGAGTTTAGCGAACGAGATTGCCAGATTGCAGAACGAGGCGGCGGCGTTGCAGGCGAAGATTGAGCTGTCGCAAAAGGAAGAGCAAAAATTAAATGATGAAATTACATTGAATGAGATAAAGATTACGCAGAATCGACAAGCCTTGGGGACGATTATTGCCAACAGTTATTTGGAATCGAAGATTTCGCTGCTGGAAAAGATTGCCAGTAGCGACAAATTGAGTAAGTTTATAGATCAGGAAACGGCTTCGAGCGCGGCGAGCGATGCGCTTTCGAGCAAGGTGAAGGAGATCAAGGCGCTCAAGGCGAAATTGGAGACGCAACGCAAAGAGGTGCAGGATCTGATCGAAGATCAAAAGGCGCAGAAGACGGCTCTGGCACAAAAGCGACAGGAGCAGGAGCAACTTTTGGCGAAGACGCAGGGTGATGAGGCGATTTTTCGCGGAATGACGGATGAGGCAAATGCGACACGGCAGGCGCTCTTGGCGGAACAGCGCAAGATTATGGATGAACTTTTGGCTGGGCAAAATGTGGCGGGCGGAACAAATGGTGAAGGGGCGTTTCGTAATCATTCGGCACCAGGGGGGTGTGGGGCGATGGGCTATCCGTATTGTATGGCACAGGACAGTTTTGTTGATCCGTGGGCGTTGTATAACCGTGAGTGCGTTTCGTATGCGGCTTGGCGAGTGACGAGCGGATATGGCAAATATGTGACTTCGTTTATGGGGCAAGGCAACGCGAAACAATGGCCGAACAGCGCGCCAAGACTGATGGGGGCGAGGACGGATAATTATCCAGAAGTTGGAGCGGTTGCCATCTGGCAGATTGGGCCGTATGGGCATGCGATGGTGGTGGAAGAGATATTGAACGACGGTTGGGTGAAAGTTTCACAGATGAACTTTTATGCTGGACAGTATTCGACAATGGAAATCCCCGCGAGCGGGGCAGTGTATGTGCATTTTCGGAATAGGTGATTAGCGGTTGAACTGCTGTTTGTTGGTGCTGATGAGGTCGTTGATGGTTTCGATTTCGTCGGTGGGGGTGCCGCAGAAGGGGAATAGATATGTTGTTTCGTCGGATTCGGTGGAGAGCCTTAGCGTTCCATAATTGAAAAGATTGGCGAGGATGCCGGATTTGAGGAAGCTGACGTCTTCGATCTCGGAGAGGTTGATGATCTTGGTTTGGGTGGAGAGGAGGCTGGGCATGACCTGGTAAATAGCGCGCTGGTTGGTGATAAAGAGGATGTTGGAGTTGTTGATGTGGGTGCCGACGAGACCAGAGATGAGGGCGAGGGGGATTAAAATAATTATGAGGAGAAGCATAAATTGGCCGGCGGCGTCGGAGTCGAGGGATTTGCCGGTCAAGATGAGCAAGGTGATGATTGCACTGATGACTAGGATTTCGGCGCCCCAAATCATGAGCAAACTCATGGGTGCGCGACGGATAGTCAGGACGACTTGTTCGCCATCGCGGAGTTTGACTGGGGGTTTGAGGGTTTTCATACTACTATTGTAGCACAGTTTGAGCCAAAGGGCAAGTATGTTATAAATAATTTTGTGGTTTGATCTGGCGGAGAAGGAGGGATTCGAACCCTCGGAGGTTTTACCCTCGCCGGTTTTCAAGACCGGTACCATCAACCACTCGGTCACCTCTCCAAAAAATCTCTGGTGGGCGAGATGGGATTTGAACCCATAAGCCGATTAAGGCAACAGATTTTAAGTCTATCGCGTATACCAGTTCCGCCACTCGCCCAAAAAATGGTAGCACCAACAAGGATCGAACTTGTGACCTCAGGCTTATGAGTCCTGCGCTCTAACCAGCTGAGCTATGGTGCCGCATTTTTAGTATTATATCATGGAAACCAAATAATTTCAATCTTTGGAGGCACCTGCCAGAATTGAACTGGCGTAAAAGGTTTTGCAGACCTCCGCGTAACCACTCCGCCAAGGTGCCATTTGTCGCCATGGTGGACCTTGGTGCGGGTACAGAGAC
Source organism: Candidatus Nomurabacteria bacterium (assembly GCA_031261545.1). GTDB lineage: Bacteria > Patescibacteriota > Saccharimonadia > Saccharimonadales > Saccharimonadaceae > WRLZ01. Next base: position 3,717 of record JAISJL010000012.1, on the reverse strand, counting down.
TCTAACTCTGGACCTCTTCCATGGCAAGGAAGCGCTCTAACAACTGAGCTACACCCGCACGATTCTGGTTTTCTTTTCTCAAAAGAAAACCAACTAAAGAAAATAGTTGACAAAAATGCTTGGAAGTAGATTCCTGTGCATTTTTGCTATTATTATTATATACCAAATGGATAAAAATTGCAAGGGCTAGTCAAAAAATCTGGTGTAATCTTGTCCACCAGCAAAGATGGCGTGAATATATATCGTGTATATGACTTTCATGATATTTTTATTTTAGGGATAGCTTTTGTCTGACTTCGGAAGAAGTAAACACGTGGCCGTTTTTGATGTCTTGGTCGGATTGGGCTAGTTGTTGGTTGAGCTTAGCAAAGAAGGCGTCCTTTTCGACTTCGTTGTTGATTTTGGTGCGGAAAAGTTGTCGATCGCTGAGGGATAAGTCTTGAAACTGGCTATATAGATGTGTTATAGTTGTAGTCATATACATATATTTTAACAAAACAGTAGACTTTTGTCAAATCGCTACTTGCAATTTAATTTTGTTAATGTATCTTCCCGCTACGCGGGAAATAATACTGCCTCGCTCAAAAAACTAAGAGCAAGCTCTTGTTTTTTTCACTTCGTTGTATTATAATTAAAGTATGGACAATAATAATCAAGAACAGGGGAAGGTTTTTAGTTCAGCCGGAGCGGGGCGTTTTCAATTTGAGAATGCGTCGGTTGAATTGACCCCGGAACAACTCGCGGAGCAGGAAAGATTGAAGGTTGCGGCGGAGAAGCGACGGAAGAAGACTAAAATAACGATTTATGCTGTGTTTGCCGGATTGGTGGTGGTAATGTTAGTGATTATTGGACTTTTGATAGCCAACGCTGTGAAGAAAAATGAAGCGAAAACGGCCGAATATAGTCCAGCTTTTGATGCGATTAGTCAGACGGAATACGATGACATTATGCGGTTTGTTGGGTCAATTACCGATCAGACAGATGACGCAGATGAATATTACATTAAAGTTGCCGAGATGCAGAAAAAACTTGAAGATAAAAAGGCAACTGATACGGATGCGTATAGATTGCTGTTGATGGCGAGATTAAAGTTGATCGATGAAAATCGTATTTACATTGAAGAATATGAAGAGAACTTTGAGAAACTTTTGACTTTATTGAACGACGAAGACAAATGGGCGTATATAAATGCGGCGATGATTTTTTATATGTCAGCGAATTATGATCAGCAAGCGTTGGATTTGGTTGAGTTGTTAATTGAACACGCCGAGGCAATCGGCGAAAGTACGAAAGTATTAAATGTGATAAAGGTCAAATTGGAGCAACAATTGGGCATTGATACACATACGGATGAACCACAAGAACAACATGATGAAGGGGGAGAAGAAAATGGACAGTAATTACTTTTTCGGGGGGAGCGGGAAGAAAGTGGACAGCGTTGTGGCTCAAGACGAAGTGCAACAACCGCGACAGAAGAAAAATAAGAAACCTTTGATTATTGCGGTCATTGTAGCGATAGTCGCGGTGATTGCTGGCTTGTTGATTTTTGCGATAGCCAAAGGTAATTCTGTTTATGAAATTGGTGGAACAGCTATTACGCAAAAAGATATTGACGCTTACCAGAAAGCACTTGATGCCTATGTAGCTACGCATCCCGGTACTGGGTTTGGTGACGACACGGCAGAAACGGCTAAGGATGATTTGGTGTTGAACGCGGCACTCAAGGCTTACGCTGCACCGGAAAAATGTGGTGTTACTGTGACGGCACGCGATATCTTGACGGCGGATGGAGTGGCTGTTCCAGCTGGGACAGATGCAAACGCATTGCTGGTGGAAAAATATGGCGTTGCAGCTGCGAATAACTGGAAGCTAACAAGAGCAGAAAATACAGCTTACGAGAATATGCTCGGGAAATGCATCATCAAAACTAAGAAGCTCTTCGCGATGAAAATAGATTTTGATACAAACTACTTTAATTCTTTATCGAAAGGTGATACACAGGTGGCTTATGATAGTGCTAAGGCTAAGTTGCAAAATGATATTTTGCCATTGTTTGACCAAGGTTTGTCGTCCGAGGAAATTGCCAAGCATGCAGATGACGACAGAGCTTTTGGCTCAAAAGTCTTGGAGACAGATGACGAAGGTTTTACGCCGATATTTAATCAGCAAGCGGTGTTGATTGCTAGCAATTACGACTATACGCCATACACAAATTATTTCCATGATGTGAATATGACCTATCCAGCAAATCCGGGTGAGCTTGTGAGTCTGAATTCGGTGGCAGATGAGCTCAATGTCGTGGGAGGGCATACGGGTTTAATCGTATCGAAAGCTGGAGCGTTTGTGATTTTGCGACTCGAAGATGTGAGCGGCGACGACTTTAGCTCGTGGAAAGATTTTTTGGACAAAGCGAAAAGTAAGTCAGGTAATTTTGGTGCGCTTTTGGTCGACGGTGTGAAATCGTCGTTGGCGAAATTGGCGAACGCACTAACTCCAGCGGACGCTTACGCTGCGAACTGTACTGGTAGTTCAGCTCATGTCTCTACGCTCAACATCACAATTAGAGACAGCGATGGTGCGGGAATACCCGGCGTTACAGTCACTAACACTCAACCAGATTCAACAACGTGCGATGTTAATTCGTCTGGAACGACTTCGAGTGCAGGAACTACAAGCGTTTTGGTCAATTGTAACAGTAATCGTCATATTACCGTTACCTTGCCAGCAGGTTATACTTTTGCCGATGGCAGTAGTACTAAAACCGGTGGAATGGGTCTTTTTGGTGTGAAGATGAAATCTGGTGATAATGTTGTGGACAGTTGGTATGGAGAAATGGAAGAGACGCCGCGTAAAAATAGTGTTACGGGACATGGCAAAGATTGCGAAGGCGGGACAAATTATGACGTGGTTAAAGAAGTGAAAGCCGGCGAAAAATTGGATGATGTCCAAAAGAAAGCAAATGAAGAGGCACAAAAGAAAGCAGATGATTATAGTGAAAGCGTGGGATGGTGTTTGGGCGAGTACATAGGAGTGGACACTGACTGTAAAGGCACTGTATTCACTGTAAAAATAAAAGCAGAAAAGGGTGAGACGGCGGCACAGGCACAACGACGAGCGAACGAAGCGGCGAGCGCAAAAGCTGCCGCAGAAGGTGTGCCAGATTCGGAATGCGTTGACGAAGACGTGATTCCAGGTATGGGTGCTACTGGTGCCGATTGTTCCGTGAAGTCTTGGGTGCGTGATCGTAACTCGTCATCAACGGCGGCTAACCGAGCTTGGTCATCAGAAAACTCACCGTATGCAACAATTTTTGCACGACCAACAGATGATATCCAATTCAAACACGATGTCAATCGAAGCTGTTGGAATTATGCTTCGCTTTATCCGCACTGGGATGATGATAGCCAACTAATTTGCGATTTCCATTTGACAAGTAATAACGGTGGACCTTTGCCATCTACTTATTCTGCACAAAATGGAGTGGACGCAACATGTAGAGCATGGAATCGTGGCGCGCAAACTTATACTGGATCAGATTACACAACGAGCAACCAGCCAGGAACGACTTACGAACAAAAATCATATATAGATCCAAATAAGTGGTGGACAGTAGCGCACCCATCAGATGATAACATCCATTCGGCAAATTCACCGTATGCTAGTGGAACAGGATACTACTATAGTTACGAAAGCTATGACGTTACGCACAGTTGTGGT
>JAISJL010000030.1 GCA_031261545.1 Candidatus Nomurabacteria bacterium | reverse complement strand
CGGCTCATCACATCCTGGAGGGGGAGCACCTTCCAAGGGTCCGGCTGTTCGCCGGTTAAAGTGGTACGCGAGCTGGGTTCAGAACGTCGTGAGACAGTTCGGTTTATATCCGGCATGATTGTTAGGAATTTTGAGGAAATTTGACCCTAGTACGAGAGGACCGGGTTGAGCAGACCTCTGGTGTATCGGTTGTGGCCACCTGCTGCAATGCCGAGTAGCTATGTCTGATTAAGATAAGCGCTGAAAGCATATTAAGCGCGAAGCTGATTCCAAGATTAGAATTCCCTATGAGTGCCCAGAGAGAAGATCTGGTTGATAGGTGCAAGGTGGAAGCGTCGCAAGGCGTGGAGCCGAAGCATACTAATCGCACCATTGACTTTTTATGATCTGGTAATTGATTTTTAATTTTTGCTATTAAACTTTTGTTTTTAGCATTTGTTGGAAATTAGCTACCAAAAGACTTGGTTAGTAATTGGCGTGTAATTTATTTACACCCAAGTCAATTTAATTTTAATTCGGGTTTTTGGACGCCGATTGTCGCAAAAATTGTTGCAAAGGTCTTGGGATTAGAACTTCGTTCCCAGAGATAATGGTTTTAGTTTGACCGCTTTCAACATTATAATTTTTGTGATTATTCGGTGCCCATAGCACCAAGGCAACACCTGTTCCCATTCCGAACACAGAAGTTAAGCTTGGTTACGGCGAAGATAGTCTTCGGGCGAAAATAGCAAGGTGCCGAATTATGCGACTGCCACCCGAAAGGGTGGCTTTTGCTTTGGTAATTATGCGTGAATTTAAGAGGGAAACGGAGAACATTCACGGATAGTTGAAAAACTATCAGATTGTTAAATTGGCAGAATATGCTGAGAGAAACGGGGAGAATACAACTAGTTTACTAAACGCGGCGCGTAGGCAAACGATTCCGGCTTTTCGTGAGCGTGGTAGCTGGATGATTGGGGTTGATGATGGTATCTTTACTAAAACGTGCTAGTATGGGGCGAACACTTGACATTTATTGTTAAGTGTGATATAATGTAGGTATAGTATGCGGGTATTTGCACTTCGCGAGGTGTTTTGGTTTAGTTTTACAAAGTAAAACTAAACCAGTGGTCGTGCGTATTTTACAAAATAACTCAAAATCTATATAGTATCTGGAAGGAAGGTGAGCTTATTACTAGGGGTAAGTTTCTGGCAATTCTATTTTATGCAATCTTTGTGGTTGCGATGCTGGTGTGTGGAAGGAGAACTATTATGAGATTTATGGCTGACGGTTTGACCGCTTTTCGTGCGGTCGTGGGAATTGTAATTGCCGCCGGAATGATTTATCATCCGGTTGCGGTGACTGTGCTTTTCGCTTTGGCGGTACTTTCGGACGCGTTGGATGGGACTTTCGCAAAGAAGTTTCCGTATAGCGACGAGGAAAATGCAACGTTGATTTGGCGGAGAATTGATCCGCACACAACCGACAATATTGCAGATTCGATTGCGTTTTTTGGCGGACACATTTGGATTGCGATGTGGATTTTTAATGGTTTTTGGCTGCGGGCGACAATTATCGTTGTGCCGTGGTTGATTTCGATTGGATTTTTGGTCGCAATTGCGGTTGTCAAAAAGCACAACAAGAAAGTTGCGGAGATGGTTGATGTGGTTTTTGGCTGGTTTTATGGATCGGCGATGGCGGTGATGCTGATTGTCTTGTTGGCAAATGCGACCACATGGTGGTTGTATATTGTTGCGCCGGTAGCGCCGATTTGTGTTTTTTTGTTGATTAAATACAAGTGGGACAGATTGACCACTCGTCCGGATGGATATAGCAAATGAGTTATTTTGAAAGAAAGCGTCGCGTGAGCGGCGTTTTTCTTTGGTTTTTGTTTGATACGTGGTATAATTTATTTAAGTATTACTAAAAGAAAGGTTGGTTTATGAACTGTGAGTTTATGATTGATGGAAGCTGTTTTGATGATGCAGCTTTTGCGACGGCGTTTTTGGGATTTTGGTTGGTTTACGCGATTATTTGTTTGGTGATTTATATTCCGTGGATTATCGGGGCATGGAAAGTTTTGACAAAGGCGGGCGAGAAGGGTTGGAAGGCGATTATCCCGATTTATAACACGATTGTCCTCTTGAAAATTGCGGGGCTTTCACCGTGGTGGGTTTTGGGGACATTTGTTAATCCGCTCAATATTTTTGTGTCGTTTTATCGCAACATCAAATTGGCGGAAAAGTTTGGCAAGGGTGCGGGTTATGGAGTTTTGATGGCGTTCTTTGAGCCGATTATGTATTTGGTTTTGGGCTTTGGTAGCGCGGAATACAACGGTTCTTCGCCAACTGAGCCAGTGAAGCCTGCGGAAACGGAGGAAAACATGGCGAAATTAGATGCTTACAACAAGGCGTATGCGGAGTATGAAAAACAAGTTGCGGCGTATAATGAGCAGGTTGCGAAAAAGTCTTGACATTTTGATTTTAGTGTGATATACTGAGTTTAGAGCCATGAGGACGCCACTGCTGTAATGCAGAGGCCAGCCCCATGTTCTTTTTTGCAAAAACTTCCTGAAAACACTTGACTTTTTCTGGGGGGGGGTATAATATGAATAGAAAAATATAATAAGAAAGGGTTTGTGATTATGAACGTAGGAACAGAAATAATAGGAACATATCTTGGGACGATTTTGTGTTTGGGAATTGGGGCGATTTTGCTGCGCGATGGGATAAAAAAGAACAAAGATCAGAAGCAGGTAAAAACAGGGGCGATTGTTATGATTGTTGTTGGTAGTTTATTCTTACTGGGTGCAGCTCGCGGAATTATTAGTATTATTGCGCTTTACTTGTTTGGTAATTAATTATAATATCGGTGGCTTTTGCGAAAAAAGATGAATTATGATATAATAGTGGTATGACTACGTTGAAAGATTATCGTGATGAGCGACTCCAGAAATTGGAGAAAATTAGGGCGTTGGGGGTGAGTCCTTATCCTGCGAAGGCTTCGCGAACGGTTGAGATTGGGGAGTTGGTGCGGGATTTTGATAAGATTATGCAAGATGCGGCTGATGATAAAAATGGTTTGTCGGTTAATGTGGTTGGGCGGATTAAGAGCATTCGTAAATTTGGAAAGTTGGCGTTTGTTGTGATTGCTGATGCGAGCGGCGAGGTGCAACTTTTCTTGAAAAGCGGTGATGTTTTGCCGTTTGATGCGAAAACTGGAAATTTGGGATTGGAGAATATTAATCTTTTGGATACGGGTGATTTTGTTGGTGTGACGGGAGATTTGGGAAAAAGCAAAACGGGTGAGATTTCGGTTTTTGTGCAAACGTTGAAGCTTTTGACAAAGGCGCTTAGACCGATGCCTTTGGCGCATGAGAACTTTGATAATCAAGAAGAACGATTTCGCCGAAGATATGTTGACATGAATGTAAACACGGAGGTGCGCGAGAGGTTTTTGCGGAGAAGTAAGTTTTGGCAGGCGACGAGGGATTTTCTGAATTCGCACGGATTTAGCGAAATAAATATAAATGTGCTGGAACATACGACAGGCGGGGCGGATGCTAATGCTTTCAAGACGCACTTTGAGGCGCTGGATCAGGATGTGTTCCTCAGGATTTCGCATGAGTTACCGCTCAAGCGTTTAATTGGAGCTGGGTTTGAGAAGGTTTATGATATTGGCGCAAGGTTTCGCAATGAGGGGATTGATGATGAGCATTTGCCAGAGCATATTGGTATGGAGTGGTATGCGGCGTATTGGGATTGGAATGATGGAATGAAGTTCATGGAAGAATTGTATCGCACGGTTGCCTTGGCGACTTGGGGTAAGACGAAGTTTTTGGTGCGAGGATTTGAGGTTGATTTTGAGAAAACTTGGGACAGGATTGATTATTCGTCGGTGATTTTCGAGAAATATGGAATTGACGTGCTCAAGTCGAGTTTGGAAGACATCAAAAAAGCCTTGAAGGACAATGATATTGAGATTGAAAATGCGGAAAACCGAGCGCGCGGGATCGATAAACTTTGGAAAAAAATTCGCAAGGATATTGCGGGTCCGGCGTGGTTGGTCAATGTGCCAAAGTTCATCTCGCCTCTGGCAAAATCTTCGGTTGAGAATGCGGAAATTGCGGAAAGGTTTCAGTCAGTGATTGCTGGGTCGGAATTGGGTAATGGATTTTCGGAATTGAACGACCCGATTGACCAATTGGAGCGATTTGTGGAGCAACAAAATATGCGTGATGCGGGTGACGCAGAAGCGATGATGCTCGACATCGATTTTGTGGAAATGTTGGAATATGGAATGCCGCCGGCTTGTGGCTGGGGACACTCGGAGCGAGTTTTTTGGTTCCTCGAAAATGTTTCGGCAAAAGAGGGCGTGCCGTTTCCGATGCTCAAACACGAGGTTTCGGAACTGACGAAAAGCATATACCCAGACTTATATTATACCACAGATGACACAAAAATGCAAGAGGCAACAGGTTAAAATGGTGAAAAAAGCTAGCTTGCTGTGGATGGATTTGGAGATGACGGGGCTGGACGCTTCGCGCGATAAGATTTTGGAAGTGGCGTGTATTGCGACGGATTGGGAATTTGCGGAAATTGCGACATTTGAAGCGGCCGTTAGGGTTCCGAATGAAATTGTGAAGGAGCGGATGGTGGGAGATTTTTGGAAAAAGTTTGCGAGGACTCGTAAAAGTCTAGTGAAACAAAATAACGAGGCGGAGTTTTCGAGTGCGGAAGTTGAGCAGAAGTTGTTGGAGTTTATTGACGAGAACTTTGATGCTAAAAAAGAGATTTATTTGGCGGGAAATTCGATCCATCAAGACCGGAAGTTTATTGTGGCGGAGTGGCCTTTGGTGGACGCAAAATTACATTACAGAATGCTTGATGTTTCGGCTTGGAAAATTGTTTTTGTGAACAAAATG
>JAISJL010000004.1 GCA_031261545.1 Candidatus Nomurabacteria bacterium | reverse complement strand
GTGACGCGAGGCGGGGCTGTCCCGCAAAATTATTTTTCAAGATTATTTTAGTTTTTGTTTAATATGGAGCATAAACTCTTATATAATCTTGAAGAAATAATTTTATGGGGCGGACCGAGTGGCAGGACCCGAAAAGTTGTCTTTACTTAGATTATTGTGTTAAATCGGTATTGAACAACTTTTTATCCTTATCAAAATAATACAACTTCTTATTATTCCGCGACAAGAAAATCTGCTCCGGTGCAATCTCAAACTCTTGCCTATTCTGCCCATCAAAATCCACCACCGACAAACATTTCGCATCCGAAGCTCCACCAGCGTCATCTGTCTCTTTTGTTTCCGCCACCTCGCTGACGGAAACAGCGCAATTTCCGTCAGTCAACTGACGGAAACTAAAATTATTCAACCATCTAGCCTCAGTCGAAATCTCTGTTTCATATAATTTCTTGTCTTCCAAGTCATAATTCATCAAAACCGACGAGCCAAAACTCAAAAACCTCCCATACGGTGAAAACGCCAACGCTTTATTCCCCGCGCTTGGCAATTCCGTCACCAGTTCCGCGTTTTCATAAAACCGCCCCGATCCATTCTGCCACAACTCCACTTTCTCGTTAACCACTACCGCCAAATAATTACTGTTATCATAATTCGTAAACGCCAATTTCAAGTCAAGATCATCTCGCGTTTGCCACTGCGCCGCTTGCAAATCCCCCTCGCGATAGAAATAAATCTCCGCCCTCTTGCCATCTGACGACAAACTCGAAAACACCAAATTGTTCTTATAAATCGCATAATTTTTCACAATTTTGCCAGAAGTAACCGGCGTCAAAACACCACTCCCCGCTGTCCAAGCGAAAATCTTCGTCACTTCCCCCTGCGAAGCATTATCCAAAACGGAAGCCACAATCCAAAAATAATTATCACTATTTCCGCCCACAATTCGTTTTATTTTCAACTCCGGATCAATCTTCGCCAAAGCCGCCGACAAAGAAGCCATCGTCCATGTCACCTTGCGCGTCTTAATCTCGTTCTCAAAATCTACCAAGAACAAATCCGCCGAAGCCGCCGAACTTAACGACAGATCAACTGCCGAACTAGCCAAAACTCGATTATGATCCAGCTCAAACAAAGGCGTCATCTTGAAATCATCGACCTCCTTCATCTTCAATTCTTCCGGCCACAACAAGGCATAATCCAGCCACAAAATATCACTTTGCACCACCTTATAATTCCCCTGCCAAGTCCGAAATCCGCTCTTGTTCATCTCGAAATGATGTTCACCCTCTTCCAATGTCAATTTCATATTCGTCTTCGACCCATGCAATTTCCCATCAATCGTCACGCTCGCTCCCGTCGGACTCGAAGCCACCTGTACCAACCCCGTCTTGGCGATCTCCCCCGTCGTCGGCTCAATCTTATACCCCGACAGCGAAAAAATCAACGCAAACACCACCATCACCACCGCCACAACCATCAAAACATACGAAACGATCACCTGCTTTGGCAGTTTCGGCGTCACTTTCGGCTGGATCGGCTCTGGAACGGCGTTTTCCATAATCTAGAATTTATTAACCAGCGCATAAATCGGGAACAACACCGCACCGATCATACCACCGGCAATCACGGCGAGGAAGACCATCAAAATCGGCTCAATCATCGTCGAAATCGTCCTAATCTGTTCGTCCAGCTCGTCCTCATAAACCTGCGCCACCTTCCCCAGCATCTCGTCAATCTTACCCGATTGCTCACCAATACTAATCATCTGTGGCACAAACGGCGTAATGTTATCGCGATTTTTCAAGCTTTCCGAAAGCGCCTTGCCCCCTGCCACCATATCCGCCGCTGCGTCAATATCCGCCTTGACCATCACATTGTTGACCGAATCTGCCGAAATATGGATTGCATCCAACATCGGCACACCAGTCTTCAACAAAATCTGCGCCGTTCGAGCAAATCGCGCCATGTAAAGCCTGCGGAACAACCCCTTAAAAATCGGCACATTGAGTGAAAAAGTGTCCTTAACCTTGATACCGTTCTCTGTTGAGAAGTAATTTTTCGCAAGGAAGAACGCCAAGGCCAATACGCCAATCACCAGCCACCAAAAGTTTTTCAAGAAATCTGCCATCCCAACCATAACCTGCGTCAAGAAAGGCAAAGGTTGCTTCAAGTCGGCGTAAAGATTCTGCACCTGTGGCACAACGGTAAACAACATAAACGCCATCACCAACCCAATCACCACCAAGACAATCGCTGGGTAAACCATAGCGCCCTTGATTTTGCTCATCATCGCCGCATCTTTTTCCTGTTGCATCGCAATACGCTTCAAGCTGTCGTCCAAAGTACCAGACACCTCACCTGCCGCCACAATGCTCAAATAAACCTTGTTAAACACCTTCGGGTGCCGCCCAAATGAATTTGCCAAAGTCTTGCCACTCTCCACGTTCGCCAAAATATCTTCAATCACGCCGCGCATTGTCTTATTCGCCGTCTGCTCTGCCACTGTCGCCAAAGATTGAGACAAAGGCAACCCTGCCCCAACCAAAGTCGCAAACTGTCGTGTGAAGATAATCCTATCTTTCCCTGTAATCCGTCGTGCTGACTTTGCCGCCCCGAATTCCTCAATCTGGTCTGGAACTAAACCGCGCTCAACCAATAGTTTTCCAGCATTATAGTCGTTTTCCGCCTGAATTGACCCGACAACCTTGCGACCGTCTTCCGCATAGTGTGCTTTATAATCAAATCGCTTCATAAATTATTAGACTAAATCGTCCCCCCCCCCATGGTGGCTCTGTTGCCCACTAATTGATCGAATGTAATCGCGTTGTTAGCAATTGCCCGCGCGTCATCCAGAGTAACTTTACCCTTTTGCACCAATCCAGCCAACGATTTATCCATGGAGTGCATCCCTTGGTCAATTCCCGTTTGGATAACAGCGTCCAACTGGTTGGTTTTACCCTCGCGGATGATGTTGCGCATCGCCGAGTTTGCCACCAAGATCTCTGTCGCAATCGTTCGCCCGCCACTAATCTTCGGCAAAAGCCTCTGTGAACAAACTGCCATCAAGATGTTCGCCAACTGCGACCGAATCTGCGGCTGCTGGTGAGCTGGAAAGACGTCAATAATACGGTCAATCGACTGTGCCGCCGAGTTGGTGTGCAAGGTCGCGAAGACAAGGTGACCCGTTTCTGCAATCGTGATTGCCGCCTGCATTGTTTCAAGGTCGCGCATCTCGCCAATCAACACCACGTCCGGATCTTGTCGCAGAGCGCTACGGAGAGCCGCCGAGAAGCTAAATGTATCATAATGCACTTCGCGTTGCACCACAACGCTCCGTTTCGATTTGTGCATAAACTCAATCGGGTCTTCCACTGTTAAAATATGCTCCGCGCGCTCTGCATTGATCCGGTCAATCAAAGCCGCCAAAGTTGTTGATTTACCTGACCCTGTCGGACCAGTAACCAAGACCAATCCTCGCGGGTATTTCGAGAACCCAGTCACCACACTCGGCAAATCCAGTTCGTCCAGCGTCGGGATGCGATTCGGAATCAAGCGAAACGCTGCCGCAAGGCTTCCCCGTTCGCGGAAAGCGTTGACACGAAAACGCGCAATCTCACCAAAGCTAAACGAAAAGTCATATTCCTTATCTTTGAGCAAAATCTGCTGCTGCTCCGAATCCAAAAGCGCATAAACAATTCGCTCCATGTTCGGTTCGTCCAAAATCGGCGATCCCGCCACTGGCGCCAAAACTCCATCCACACGCAAATACGGTTGCAACCCCACCTGCAAGTGCAAGTCCGAGGCGTTCCGTCTGACCGTCTCTTCCAATAACTGTTCAATCTTTAAGTCCTTTGCTTCCATTTAGATGCCCTTTCCTGCTTATTGCTTACTTTCATACATAATTACTACCATAATACACCCTCTCGCACAAAATTGCAAGACTTTTGGCTACTTAATCTCTTCCGCCTCCAAACTCTGCTTCGCCAAGTTTTTATCAAACGTCCAAAGCGGCACCGCCTCGTTCAGTCCTGCATATTTCGCCAAGCAGCATTCTCCAAATGACAGCTTCGGATTATCCAAATATTCCTTCATCACCAGATGAAACAAATTGCGATTGTAGCACATATTGTCCACTTTGTCAAGGATAGACAGCGCCTTCTCCACCTGCGCCCGCGTGAACTTATAATAATTCTCCATCACAAAAACCATCTCCATAATCGCCGAATCCGCGATCTCAAATCGCACATCTGGCTGCCGCAGCAATTTTTCAACTTTTGCATATTTTTCTGGATCATCCGCCAGCAAAAATTGCAAAGCCACCCCTGCATCAAGTGATTGCCTAATCATTTTGCTTCCTCCAATTTCGCTTGTGTATAATATTCCTTTACGTTTTTAATCGGTTTTACGTCTGGGTTAAGGTAAGACGAAATTTCCCGACGCAAGTCGTCAATTGTTTCGGCTTTTTCGATAACAATCTTGTTATTCTCAAGGTGATACCGCACCCTATCCCCCGAACGCAGGTTGAGCATCGCGCGAATTTTCCCTGGAATAACCACCTGATATTTACTTGATAAAATCGATTCTTGATACATTTTTACCCCTTCCTGTCCCAATTTTATCACGCCCTTTTACTTTTGTAAAGCCCTTTACTTTACGACTTCGTTACCCACTCTTGACTTTTGGTTTTTTCTCGTGTATACTCCTTGTAGATACCAGTGGAGGTATTGTATTTCGGGTGCAAAAACAATTTTCAACGCGTTTTTTCGCGATTTTTCCATGTGGTAATAGATACTGTATGGGAGGTTTTTTGCATTTTTGCTTATTATTTGTTTTACTTGTGCTTTGTCACTCTAGTATTTTGAAAAGCGAAAACAATTGTGATATAATATCATTATGACAAAACAAGAATTATTATCCAAAACCTATGAGCCAAACAAATTTGAGGCTGCAATTTACGAACTCTGGGAGCATGGCGGGGTGTTTAATACGCTAAAGGGGCATCTTGCGGGTGACGACGCGTCGGCAGGACCCGCAACATGCAAATCAAGCAACAATAACCATTTCAGCATCCTAATGCCCCCCCTGAACGCCAACGGTAACATGCACATCGGTCACTCCCTATCCATCAGTTTACAGGACATTCTCTGTCGTCATCACCGCGCACAAGGCACCCCAACCTCATACATACCGGGCCTAGACCATGCTGGATTGGAAACTTGGGTCGTTTTCGAGAAAAAGTTGAACGAAAAAGGTCAATCCCGTTTCGATTTTGACCGAAACACTCTGTATCAAAAAACTTGGGACTTCGTCGAGGAGAACAAAAATAATATCCAATTACAGTTGCGCGCCAGCGGGGCAGGGGCGGACTGGGGTAACCAATTCTATACTCTCGACGACAACATCCGCGCCCAAATCTACGCCACCTTCAAGCAGATGTGGCAAGATGGTTTGATTTACCGTGGCGAACGCATTGTCAACTACAGCACCAAGTTCCAAACCGGCTACGCCGACATCGAGGTTGACTATAAAGAGGAAAAAGGCTTCCTCTGGGACATCATCTACGACATTAAAGGCAGCGATGAGAAAATCGTAGTCAGCACCACCCGACCAGAAACCATGCTCGGCGACACGGCCATCGCCGTCAATCCGTCAGACCAAAGATATTCTCATCTTGTCGGACAAACCGCCATCTTACCTCTGCTAAACCGCGAAATCCCCATCGTCGCCGACGATTACGTTGACGCAGTCTACGGCACCGGCGCCGTCAAGATTACTCCCGCTCACGACCCCAACGACTTCGAGGTCGGCAACCGTCATAATCTGCCGCGCATCACCGTCATCGGTTTCGACGGTTTAATGACTGCTGAGGCGGGGCAGTACGCTGGTTTAACAGTAGAAAAAGCCCGAAACGAAGTCCTAAAATCCCTTGACAAAATCGGCAAACTGGGCGAAAAAAAGAAAATCGTCCACACCGTCGGCTACGATTACAAATCTGGTCTACCCATCCAACCTTTGCTGAAAGAGCAGTGGTTCATCGACATGAAACCGTTGGCGAAGAAGGCGATTGCCGCCATCAAAGCCAAAAAGATCCGTTTTTACCCAGAAAGTCGTGCCAATGTCCTCATTTCATATCTGGAAAACTTGCGCGACTGGAACTTGAGCCGTCAAATCCCTTGGGGCATTCCAATTCCCGCCTTCCAAAACACATCCGACCCGACAGATTGGATTTTCGACGACCGCACCGACCTAACGGAAATCGTAGCGGATGGCAAAACCTACCGCCGCGACGAAGACGTTTTCGACACGTGGTTTAGCAGTGGTCAACTTCCGCTTTCCGTTATGCCGGACGGCTTTACTCCAATTTCCGTCATGGAAACTGGCGGCGACATCCTTTTCCCATGGGTTTCTCGCATGATTATGCTCTCGCTTTATGTCAAAAACCAAGTTCCTTTTACAGATGTATATTTACACGGATTAGTCCTCGACCAGCATGGTGCAAAAATGTCCAAATCCAAAGGTAACGTCATCAACCCCATGGAAGTCATCGAGCAATACGGTTCGGATGCGCTACGGATGGGCCTAGTCGTCTCACGCAGTGCAGGGCAGTCGCAAGCTTTCGGTCTGGACAAGGTCATATCCGGTCGCAATCTTTGCAACAAGCTCTGGAATATCGCCAAGTTCACCTCTGGCATCTTGGGCGAAGATTATCTCAGATACACTGGCTTTGCAACCAATCAAAACAGGGGAGCTGGCGAAATTTCCTTAAACGAACCTGTTGAAAACTGGATTGTCGCGCGCGCCCTAACCGTCAAACTCCGCATCGACAAACTCATCGCCGACTATCGCTTTGCTGAAGCCGCCGAAATGCTCTACGGCTTCATCTGGGGCGACGTCGCCGACTGGTTCATCGAAGCCGAAAAGGTCTACCAAAACAGAGATTTATTGGCCTGGGTTTTGCAATTCACCCTCAAACTGGCGCATCCTTTCCTGCCTTTCGTCACAGAAGCCATCTGGCAAACGCTTCCATTCACCACCACCATCCTTGCCGCCGAAACTTGGAACGACGCCGATTTTGTATCTGCAAAGAGTGCTATCAACGAACTCGCTACTGGCGAATTCGAACAGCTCAAAACCTTCGTTTCCAGCTCCCGCGAACTCCTCGCCAATCTGCCAAAAGCCAAATATAAACTCCTCTACGGTAACGACAATCTCATCAAATCCAACTCCGACCTGATCAAAAACCTTCTCAAACTCGAATCCATAGCGACCTCAGATGTCGGCGGGGAACTCCCCATCGTTGTCGCCGGTCGTGAAGCTTGGCTAGATGTTCCAAAAAAGGTCAAGCAGGATTACTTCGCCAACCTCCGCACCAAACTCGAAGCCGCGAAGTCCGAAATCGCCGCCCTTGAACGTCGCCTTCTCAATCCAAACTACACCGAAAAAGCTCCCGCAGAACTTGTCGCCGAAACTGAAGCAACGCTCAAAGAAAAGCAGCAAATCGTCGCCAAACTCCAAGCCGAACTCAGCCAATAATTCTATTTCCGTCACCAGACTGACGCAAATAGCCTAGTTTCCGTCAGTCAATTGGCGGAAACTAATATAATCTTACTATCGAAAAACCGCCCAACATTAAATTGGACGGTTCATCACGTTGAGGCGCACTAACACTAGTAGTCGTAAAAATGACCTAGTGATTGCTCGTTATAAAGACATTCGATAGCCTTGGCAAATAGCGGCACAGCCGAAACTATCTCGATTTTGTTCTTGACCAGCGCAATTTTTTCATCTGGTAGCGGAAAAGTGTCCGTGACTACCAGCCGTTTAATGTCTAACTCCGCCAGACGCCCAATCGCCGGACCAGATAACACGCCGTGAATGCAGGCTGCGGTAATTTCTTGCGCACCGTGTTCGCGGAGTATTCCGACGGCTGCGATGATTGTGCCCAATGTGTCGGCTTCGTCATCAAAGATGACGACATTTCGCCCTCTCACGTCCGCTCCGAACAGTTCTTGCGCCTGAACAGTGTCCGTATTACCGTTGCGGTCTTTGTCCACAATGGCAATACGACCCTTTC
>JAISJL010000025.1 GCA_031261545.1 Candidatus Nomurabacteria bacterium | reverse complement strand
CGCGCCACGCTCACACCCATGTCTTTCGCCAATCCCATCGTCAAAGCGTTTTCCTCTGCCGTGTCCAAAGCCAGCCGCTTATACATCTTCAACCTTTCCGCATTTTCGGCCGTTTCTTGCAATTTGCCCTCCTGCCGCTCAATCACCGCAATACTGCTCCGATAAAGCATCAAATAATCACTATATTTCACGCTCCATTTGTCAATCTTTGCCACCGACAGCGGCAAAACTCGCGTGATTCCATACAACACATCGCCAGTGTTTTTCATAAAATAAAGTTGCCAACCGCCCACTCCCGCCACAATCAAAATCGCCAAAAAACCAATAATAATTGTGTTGATAATCACGCGGTGTTGCAAATATTGCACAGGGAACTTAAACTTCCGCCCATTTCGCAAAATCGCCTTGCGGTGTTTATGAATATTTTCAGTAGTAATTTGCTGGTCAAGCACCTTTTTTCGTCCCAACATATTATTTCTCCTCGTCCTCAAAGATTATCTCACCACGCGGCTCCAAAGTTTCAGGAGAAGCTTCGCTCTTTTTCGTAGCCGGAGCGGGCGCAACTTTTTTCTCAACCTCCTGTGTTGCGTTTTGGATTTCATTATAGACTTTTTCTGGATTTGCCAAATTCAGAATTGTCATATCGCCCACCGAAGACTGGATCAAAAGCGTCCCATACTTAAAAATCGCACCAAAAATATTCGGCGTATCAAAACTAATCGACGCAATCGTCGCCAACTCCAAATCACTAACCGTCCGCTTAAAAAAACCTTTCTGCGAAATCACTCGTAGCCGCTGGTTTGTCAAGATAAACATCGAATAATACCACAAAATATATTGATAAGCCAAATACAAAATCCCAATCATCGCGCAAATCAAACAAAACCACCCCGTCCACTTCGCCGCCTGAAACAGTGGAATAAAAATCGGTAGCATCCCAATCGCCAGCATCGCGATCAAAACATAATATCCCTTCCGCGCCACCAAAACATGCCGCCGAAAGACCCCCAAAACCTCCTCGCCCTTGCGTCTGCCTGAAAAATCATCTTTCATATTCATATTATACCATACAACCTTATGCTCTCCAAAAAATCGTCGCATCCAGCCCAAAAACTCGCTTCAACACCCGTTGCACACTGAGCAAATCGGCATACGCCTGCTTTTTATGTCGTTCACTAATCTCAACTTCAATCGTCCCAACGATTTTTTCCGGACCATAATCGTGCAAGTTCATATTCTTAACTTTAGCAAACGAATTATATTTCAATATCTCCGCCGTAATTTTTGCTTTCAATTGCTGTTTGATAGCCACGCCCAAAATCGGCTTGGCGTTTTGGTAAAACGATAGCAGCCCCGAAAACAAAATAAACACCGCCAACGCTGACCCAACCACGGCGTCAACTGGAAAATCGGTTACCCCAACCAACAAAAGCGGCAAAATCGCCACTGTCGTTGCCAAGGCATCAAACAGGCTATCTCGCCCAAAAACCGTCAATACGCCCGATTGCACCTTTTTGTTAACCGCTCGAATATATACAGCAAAACCAATCTTAATCACCACGCTCACCGCTGGAATAGCCACAAAAATCCAATTTGTCTCGATCTCCACCGAATTAAAAAACCGCTCAATCGACGCTTGTCCGATCACAATCGCCGTAAACATAATAATCATGCTAATAATCATCCCTGCCACATATTCAATCCGCCCATATCCAAACGGATATTTCTTCCCCTTGCGCCACCCAGACACCGCAAACCCAACCATCGTAATAATCGCCCCCGCCGCATCCGCCAAACTGTTAAACGCATCCGCCAAAATCGCCACACTACCGCTTAGGAAACCCACCACAATCTTTCCAGCAAAAAGCAGCAGGTTAATCACCAACCCAATCAACCCCGTTCGCCAACCAACTTTTCGCCTATTTATCATACTACCACCATTATATCATACTTTAGTAGTGGACTACCACCCTTGTTCCATATTCCGCCCAATCAAACATAGTCTTCGCATCTGCTTCGTGCATATTGACGCAACCATGCGACGACGGATAACCCCAAACTTCGTTCCAATATTTCGTGTGAAAACCATAATCACCATAAAAATACATCACCCATCGCACATCCGGCAAACAATATTTATCGCCGCTCGTCCAATATTGCCAACTTCCATCAGCATTGCGCGGGCAGTTTTGCCGACCAACATTAGTCATAAGTTGTGTTGCGATCTTCGACTGAATGCGGAACTCTCCCGTTACCGTCGGAAACGCCGACACACCCGACGAAATCACAAATGTGTTAAGCAATTCCGAACCGTGCCACATCATCGCTCGTTGTGTCCGCAAATTCACCTCAATCCACTTTTGCCCATCAACCTTAATTTCTTCTCGCCCAAAAGCCTTTTCCGTCATATTGAGCGTGATTTTCTTGCTTCCGCCTTGAAAAATCGCCGCATAAATCTGCTTTGCCAAATCCGGCATACTCTTCGGTGCCAAACCATTTTTACCATTTTGCAAAGTATAAATCACATTTCCATCGTCATCCACCAAAACCCTCTCGCTCACTGGCGCCGTCGCCATACTCGGAATAATTTTCTCGTTCAGATACGCACTCGCCAAATTGTCCGAATAACCAACTGCAAAATCTCCAAACTCACCTACAATCTTATATAAATCCAAATCCAATTCACTTTTTGGCGCAACCTTAATCCAAACCACAATGTCAGCGAAATCCAATTCATAAACCAATTTTCCGTTATATTGCAAAGCAATTTTTTGATCAATAATCTCGTTGGCTCGCATCGCCACACCCTCAGCATCATGATCTCGCAATTTTGGCTCCACCGTTTCCGGAGTAATGTCAATCAACTCCGCACCATTTCCCACCAAACCCAAAATCTCGCCCCATTTTGCGTCATCCTCAATCGGCCAAACTCGCCCAGTCACACCCTTTTGCACCACAAACCTTTGCGTATTTTCATCATCAAAAATCACCAAAGGCTCACGCACTTGATCCACCAACTCCGCATAATTCTGATACAAATACACCATCAATTCCTCACGATTTGTCTCAAAGTTCGCCACAACATCAACCTTTTTCCCGCCGTTATATTTGCTCCAAAATCCGTCTTCGCGCTTGGCGTCAAACAAATCATCAAAACTTTGTTCGGCGTCAAAAACAAACCCCAATTCACCCAAGTTTTTCTCAATCACAATTTCTTCGCCATCTTTGGTTACGCTAAAATACCCTTGCTCGATTTTCGCAATCTCCGAAGCCACAATCTTGCGCGCCTCAATCTTATTTTTTCCGCCCAACTCTACGCCAGCAAACGAAACACCGGGCAAAACTCTATCATTATATTGCACAACTTGGAAACCAATGAAAGCCACAAACAACACCGCCATCGCGCCCAAACTCGCCAAAACCCAAAACATTGCTCCCCGATGTGTCGGATGCATTTCGCGAATTGTCGTGTCAAGGTGCCGCTTCAATCTTTCGCCGTGCTTAACAATAAAATGTTGCTTGCTCACATCATTAAACAGCCACTTCTTTTGCAGATTTTGCTTTTCGCCACCTTCCATTTTACCGGGCCCCCTACTTAATAAACTTATTAACAGCTCCAGCCAAATCCGTCGGCACCACGATCACCACCTTCTGTGACGGCTCTTGTGCAATTTTCTCCAGTGTCTGCAAAGTTCGGATGTTCATGCCACCCACGGTCTTCGCCAACATTCCCGCCGCCTCACTCACTGCTGCCGCGCTGGCTTTCTCACCCTCGGCGGAGATAATCGCTGCGCGCCTCTCACGCTCCGCCTCGGCTTGTTTAGCCATAGCCCTCTTCATATCCTGCGGCAATTCAATATTTTGCAGCTTCACATTCTCCACATCAATCCCCCACTTATCCGTCTGTTCATCCACAATTTCCTTAATTCGCGAGCTGATTTCCTCTCGTTTCGAGAGTAAATCATCCAGCTCAAAGTTCCCCGTCACATCTCGCAGCGCCGCCTGTGCAAACTGTGAAGTCGCATAAACATAATTCGTCGTCTCCAACATCGCCTTCGCCGCGTCAATCACGCGGAAATAAACAATCGCATCCACGCCCACCGTCACGTTGTCGCGCGTGATGACTTCTTGCTTCGGCACGTCAATCGGCGTCGTTCGCACATCAATCTTCAACATCCTCTGAAAAAACGGCAACACCCAACGCAGCCCCGGTCCTTTCATCGAACTATATTTCCCCAACGTCAGCACCACGCCTCGCTCATATTGGTTGATAACCTTCAATCCACCCAGCCCAAAAATCACAAACAGCGCAATAATAAAAACCAATCCTTCCATGCATCCTCCTTGTTTACTTAAATATATACCATTTCCACCAAAAAAGCAAGCCCAAACCAGCCAAAACAAATACAAAATCCAAAAAACTCCCAACCATCAAAAAACCACCCTTTTCAGAGTGGTTTCTTGAACATATAAGCTCTCAACTCATGCGATGTTTGTTTTTGTTTAACATTGGTTGCAAAAGTTGCTCGCAGTAGAGCCGTTTGTCCTCTTCACGGCTTTCGCCATTTGGATTACTCTAATTATACATCAAGGTCGTCCAATGCGTCAAGACCTTCGAGCGAGTTTTTTTGACTTTCTGCTTCTGCGAAAGAGTTTTCCACAGGCTCATCTGTCACTGTTTCCACAGGCGCGACCGCAATTGGCTCAACCACTGGTCCACCGACTTCCGAAACCTCGTCGTCTCGCGCTGCTGGCTTGGCATTTGCTCCACCATCCGTGTCAACAATCTTCAAGTTGTAATGTGCGCCATCTTTCAAGCCCAAAGCTCGCAACAAAGTTCGTATCGCCTGTGCCGTTGCCCCAGCCTTACCGATAACTCGCCCCAAATCCTCTGGACTCACGCTGAGTTTCAACAAAACCCCACGTTCGTCAATCGTCCGTTCAATCTGAACATCCTCTGGTTTTTCTGCCAAAGCCTTAACAATGTATTCAACAAACTGTTGATCAATATTCTGCATTTTTCCTCCTTTTAAGTTTTATAACTCTATTTTACCACACTCATACCACAAATTGCAAGCAAAATCCGCAAAATCTACTCCAAATACCACCCCAACCCCAATTCCGCCAGTTTTATCAACATCATCGCGTCCTGTGCATCAACCTTTTGCTTCAGTTTCAAGAACTTGTCGCCATCGGGTGATACAATCTGCAAATAAACTGGGTTAAACCCAAAACACTCGCCCAAAATCGTGCTTAACTCCTTGCACCGCGCCTTTTCCGCTTCATCGCGGATCATGATCACAAACTTTTTCGTCTCCGAAACATCAAATTTCGGCTTTGGCGCAGAGCGTTCTATCGTCTTTCCGCCAAAAGTCGGCTTGTCTCGCGCGATCTTGGCAAAAGTCTCGCCTTTTCGCACACCCGTCGCCTTGAAGTTTTGCAAATCCTCATCCGAAATAATCGTGATAGAATCCATCAAAATCTTCGGCTCATCGCCAATCACCCCCGTTCTCCCCGCATAATCGCATTTCCCCGTAATCGTGCAAATCACCCCAGGCACCATCTTTCCACCCACTTGCTCAAACATATCTGGGAAAACAATCACCTCCACCTCACTCGAATATTGTTGTAGTTTCACAAACGCCATATTCCGCCCATTTTTCGTCTGAATCACTCTCGCCCCGTCAATCACCCCGCCCACCTTGACATGCTCATTATGCCTATCCTTTGTCCCCGGCGTAATCGACATCGTATCATCCATGTATTCTTCATACTCATCCAGCGGATGCGCCGTAATATACAGACCCAAAAGTTCCCTCTCCCAACCCAATTTCTCACGGTTAGAGGTCGCAATCGGCGATTTTTTAATCTCCACATCCGTCAGCGAAACTCCCGCCACCGGTTCATCAAACATCGAAAACAGATCATTTTGTCCACTCGCTGCCTCTTTTTGCACCTTTTGCGCAAAACCCTGAATCGCCTCCAAACTATAAAGTAAATCTCCACGCTCGGCGAACTCGTCAAACACCCCCGTCTTAATCGAAGCCTCCCAAGCCTTTTTGTTAAACTTCGTGGCGTTAATCCGCTTCGCAAAATCGCTCACGCTCTCAAACTTACCATACGTATCACGATTTTGGATCACGCTCTCCACCAAACCCTCGCCAACGCCCTTGATGGCGTTCAACCCAAACCGAATCGTCTTTTGATCTGGAATAATCGCAAACGCCCCGTAACTCTGATTTATCGACGGATTAAGCACTTTTATTCCCATCCGACGGCACTCCCCAATCTCAATCGCCAATCTGTCCAAGTTCCCCGCGTCACTCGTCATCAGCGCCGCCATAAAGGCATCCGGAAAATGCGCCTTAATATACGCCGTCCAATACGCAATCAAGGCATAACACGCCGCGTGCGATTTGTTAAAGCAATAATTCGCAAATTCCTCCAATTGTGTCCAAAACGTCTCCGCCATCTCCTTTGTCGCCCCCGAAACTGTCATCGCCCCCTCAATAAACTTCGGCTTCATCTTGAGCATCAAATCAATCTTTTTCTTCCCCACTGCTTTTCGCAAAGTATCCGCCTCGCCACCAGTAAACCCGCACCACTCTTTACTAATCTGCATAAATTGCTCCTGATACACCAAAATCCCATAGGTATTTTTCAGCGAATTTTCCAGCCCAGGGTGCAAATATGTAATATCCTCTTTTCCATGCTTACGCTTAATAAAACTGTCAATAAACTGCATCGGACCCGGACGGTAGAGCGCCACCATAGCAATAATATCCTCAAACTGGCTCGGCTTCAGATCCTTCAGATACCGCTTCATCCCCGCGGACTCCAACTGAAACACACCCGTCGATTCCCCCCGCGTCAGTAATTCATACGCCGCTGGGTCATCCAATCCCAAAGTGCTCAAATCTATATCTGTCTTATAAACCTTTTTGATAATCCTCTGCGCATTGTTAATGATCGTCAAGTTAGACAATCCAAGGAAGTCCATCTTGAGCAGCCCCAATTCTTCAATCTGCCCCATCGGAAATTGCGTCGCCACCACACCCTTTTGCGCCCATTCAAGAGGCACAAACTTCACGAGGTCATCTGGCGCAATCACCACCCCACAGGCATGCACACCGTGCGACCGGATCGTCCCCTCGAGCCGCGATGCAAAATCATAAACCTCCTTTGACGCCGGATTGGAATTATACTCATTTTGCAACTCTCCCGCTTGCGCGATAAGTTTCGGCAACGGCGTATGATGCCCCTGCACCGGATCGGGAATCAACTTTGCAATCCTGTCGCTCTCAACATAAGGCACATCCAAAACCCTCGCCACATCTCGCACCGCCATCTTCCCCATCATCCGCCCAAAGGTCACAATGTTGCTCACCCGTTCCGGCCCATATTTCCGCGTGCAATACTCAATTAGCTCATTTCGTCGGTCATCTTGAATATCCGTGTCAATATCCGGCATGCTAATGCGATCCGGGTTCAGGAACCGCTCAAACAGCAAATCATACGCCAACGGGTCAATCTCCACGATCCGTAGCGCATAGGCAATAATGCTTCCCGCCCCGCTTCCACGCCCTGGCCCAAAAATAATCCCATGATATTTACCCCAGTTTATAAAATCCCAAACAATCAAGAAATACCCATTATACCCCATTTTGTCGATCACGCCCAGCTCATATTCCGCCCTGCTCTTGACTTTTTCGTCCAAGTGTGCTATAATAGCCTCAACGGACATCGAATGTGCCCAATTCTCATCTGCGCCCTCAGTAACCACCTCACAATAATCTGGTGAAGCCTTTTTTATTTTCTCCACCACATCTGGCGCCAAATACCGCGCAGCAATCCCCTCATAAACCAATTGCGTCATGTATTCTTTTTCGCTGGCATATTTCTTCGGATATGGAAATTTCGGAATCAAAATCCGCCCCAATTCCAATTTCACATCGCATCTGTCAGCAATGGCTCGCGTATTCTTGACCGCCTCCGGAAACTCCGCCCCCCATCTCTTAATTATATCTGACGGGTCAATCACATGCAAATTAAAATCTTTCAACGACATCCTCTTCGGGTCGCTCAGCAGCGACGCCGTCCCCACGCACAGCAAAATCTCGTGTGCATCCTGATCTTCGTGTTTCAAGTAATGCCCATCGCAAGTCACCACCATCGGCAAATCACACTCTTTCGCCAGATTCTTTAATCCGTCGTTAATCGTCTTCTGCGTCGGCCAAAACCCCGGCGCATCTGGATGCCCATGGTCTTGCAACTCCAAATAAAACCTATCGCCATAAACTCCCCTATACCACTCAATCAATTTCTTCGCCCCCTCAAAATCGTTAACCTTGAGGCACTCACTAATCTCCGACGACGCACACCCACTCAAACAAATCACTCCCTCCGCGTGGCTCTCCATAATCTCGTGATCAATCCTCGGCTTATAATAAAACCCATGCAAATTCGCCTCGCTCGACAAAAACATCAGATTCTGTAACCCCACATCGTTCATCGCCAGCAGTGTAATGTGAAATCGCTGTTTATCTTTCGAAGGGTCTTTGTCCTCTCGCCCCCGCGCCGCAACATAAGCCTCCAGCCCAAAAATCGGCTTCACGCCTTTCTCCGTCGCACATTTATATAAGTCCACCACTCCGCTCATTGTCCCGTGATCAGTCACCGCTACCGCTTCCATCCCCAATTCCTTAACCAACTCCGCCAACTCCGAAATCTTCGTCATCCCATCCAACACCGAATATTCGGTGTGGTTATGCAAATGCACAAAATCCGCGTTAGTCAAATCTCCCATATGTTTCCATTATACCACAAAAACCACTATTTCGCCCAAAGATACTAGCCACCATTGGCAATCATCTCCGCACCATCTCCCAAACCGCCACCGCAAAGGCACTCGCCACATTAAAACTCTCCTTCCGCCCCACCATCGGAATCTCCAAAATCATGTCCATCAATTTCAACAAATCCGCCGAAATCCCTGTCACCTCCTCTCCCAAAAGTAGCGCTACTTTGCCATTTTCCGGTTTAACATCTGTAAAATCAGCCAGCTTAGTGCTGCTACTATCTTGCTCCAGCGCGAAAATCTTGAACCCATCATCACGCAACCTAGCAATCACATCAAAAACACTTGAAGAATGCTCAAAATCGACAAACTCAGTTGCCCCCAGCGCCGTCTTCTCAATCTGTTTATCCAACTTTTCTCGTTCAAAAGGCAACCTCGTATCATTTTCGACCGACGGATACGGCGTATAACCACTAAAAATCACCTTACGAATACCAAACCCATCGCTCGTCCGCAAAATCGACCCCACATTAAACGTCGACCGAATATTATGCACCAAAACCACAATCTCGAGCATCAAATCACCCTATCTCACCACCAAAAACTTGTTCTTCCCAACCTTGACCACACCAGTAACCGCCATCTCCGAACTGTCCGCAACTTTCACCCCGTTGACCGAAACCGCTCCACTAGTAATCAACCTTCGCACCTCGCCCTTGCTAGCAACCAAACCAGCCGAAACTAAAGCCTCTGCCAAGCTCAAACCCTCAGCCCGCGAAGCCAGTGATATACTAGGCAAAACCCTCCCAAATTCCTTCAGATCCGCATCCGAAATCTTAGAAAAATCCGAAACCGCACCGTCACCGTCGAATAGCTTCTTCGTCGCCTCAATCGCCACACCAGCGAGCTCAGCGCCATGCACAACAGCCGTTACGCCAAATGCCAAGGACTTCTGCGCTATCCTCATACTTCTATCCGAATTGTGCGCCCCCATGATAGCATCCACTCCCTCAGGCATCAATCTCGTGTAAGTCTTCATCAATCCCAAAACCGCCTCGTCGCTCTGGTTTAGCCAAAACTGGTAAAAATCGAACACCGTAGTCAGCTTTGGCGACAGCCAAATCGCGTTGCCTTCGCTCTTGCCAAATTTCTTGCCCGAAACAGGGTCAATCACCAACGGAATGCTCCAAACATCCGCCCGCTTCCCGTCCAATTTCTTGATCAGGTGCATCCCGCTCGCGCAATTCCCAAACTGATCAGCCCCACAAACCTGCAAATCTATACCTTTCTCACGGAAGAGATGCAAAAAGTCATATCCCTGAATCAGCGAATACGAAAACTCTGCGAAGGAAATCCCGCTCGCCCCCTCGCCAATCCTCGCCTTAACAAACTCACGATCCAAAAGCTGCGTCATCGAAAAATGCTTGCCAATATTTCGCAAAAAATCTATAAAATTAATATCACGAAACCAATCGTAATTATCCACTACGTCAATTTTTTCCAAATCCGCCGCTCGCGAAACCACGCTCCGGAATTGCTCCACAATCGCCTTCTTGTTCTTCGCAATTTCCTCCAACGATTTCAGATCTCGCTCACCCGTGTCCTTCGGATCACCAATCTGTCCCGTCGCCCCGCCAATCAACAGCGTCGGCTCATACCCATGCCTCGCCAAACAACTCACCAACATCAAACTCGCCAAGTTCCCAATCGTCAGCGACGCCGCACTCGGATCCGCCCCAAGGTAAAACTTATGCCTCCGCTCATCCAACTCCGCCACCCCACCAAAGGTGTTCTGTGCCACCATTCCTCGCCATTGTAATTCTTCGCTCAATTTCATAATTCAATTATACCACACGTTGGGTCACGAACGCAAGAACTGGATTGCCGTAACGTCACCCTCGGACTTGTTCCGTGGGCCGATGATGACGGCGCGCTGTCATTGCCCGACCTGTTCGGGCAATCCAGTCTTAATCACTCACCACCAAATCCACGAACCCCGCCGCATTTCCGGTTGGGGCAATACAAGACACCACGTCATCTGAAACAATGATCACATTCGTGCAGGGCTTGCCACCAATCTCAATAGTAGCGCTACTTTTGCCAATACCACGAGCGGAGATCTCCACCCTATTCCCACCAAAGATTAAACCAGAAGACGGCGTAATGATTGGTAAATCTCGCGTCAGATAAAGCGTGTAGAGTTCGCTCGTCGCCCCATCCTCCGCCGTCACCAAAATCATAATCGCCGTGTATCCGAAATCCACTGTCACTTCTCCCGCCCCGTCCACATCCGCGAACGGTTGCATCGCCACCGCCTCAATCTCCGCCGTTTCGCTCCACACCGCCAGCGGCGCGCTGAGGTTATACATAAACGTGTCGGAGTCGAAGCCGTCAATCAGCGTCCCGTTAATGCTTAAACTCGCGAGGCGCGCTTCGCTGGAAACCGCCGTCCGCGTCACATTAACCGCATATTCGCGGATTTCGCCGTTTTCTGCCGTCACTTCAATCGCAAACCGCGTCGTCCCCACCGGCACTAGCACTTCGCCATCTCCGATCATCGTCGCATTCGGGTCGGATTTGGTGACGGCGAGGGTTAATTTCGCATTCAGCGGGTCGCTAACGGTCGTATAATACTCAAAAGTTTCCGGGTTGAACCCGCTCACCGTCGTCCCGTTGACCCTCAAATCCGTCAAAAAATTGTTGTTGGAAGGAGGCGTGATTGCCGTCACTCGCGCATAGCCCGACCCCGAGCCGGTCATCACCCCGCCCGCTGGGTTCGGCATACTGGCGTTATTTCCCGCCATCATCACCGGCGAGTTAAAAATCACCCCCGACCAATGCTGCGAACAAACATTATCCGTCGTGCCGTTGGCGCAAGCCCCGCCGGTTGAATTCGTCCGCGGGCTGTTGCTCGCCGCCGAAGCCACCGCTACCGCTCCGGTATAACCCGAAATATACGACGATCCGCCCGCGCCCGACGCGTTTGAATTCGTCGCCGTGCTTGTCACCGCACCGCCGCCCCAATATCCGCCGCCTCCGCCACCTTTCCCTTGTGCATTATTCGAGCCGTTCACGCCATTTCCCGCATTTTGTCCGACGCCGAAAGCATAGCCGCCGGTTTGCGTCCCGACCGCCGGCGCCAACCCTGCGGTGCAAGGCGTCGTTCCGCCGCCACTGAGCGCCCCGCCGAACCCGCCAATTCCCGCCGCCGCGGCGCAACTGCCCAAAGACCCCGAACCGCCGCCGCCGGCCGCCACCATCACCCGACTGCGCAAGCCGTTCGCGTCGTTCCACGCCCCGTTCACCAACCGAAAATCCGTCGCCCCGCCGCCTGCGCCGCCTTTTCCGTAGGTCGAATACGGCGTCCCCGGCGCGCCGCCGCCGTTCCACGCCGGGTTGCTCGCCACGCCCTGCGCGATTCCCGTCTGCCCGACATAAATATAATAATTGCCGGGTTGCAAAACCGTCGTTCCGCTCGTATAAGCCCCGCGTCCCGGCGCTGTTCCCGACGCCGATGTCCCGCCCGCCGCGCCCCAAAGCTGAATCGTGTATTCTGTCGGCATATTCACCGTCAACACCTGCGGCACACCGCTGTAAGTGTAATTCGCTACCGCCGTAAAATTCTTCGTCACATTCAACGTATAGACCGTGTCGTCCAAACCGTCCCCGCTTACCGTAATCGTGATGGTCGGGTTCGCCCCGCTCAAAAATCTTCCGCTCATCTCCACCGTCGCGCCACTATCCGCCGTCGTCACGATCGGGTCAACATAGGCGACGGACGAGAAAACCTTTAGGTCGTAATTTAAGGTATTCGGGTCAAACACCGGTGTCAGAGCGTGGGCGACCGGAATCTCGAGGCTCGCAAGTTGTGTAGTTTGCTCACCATCTGCCGCATTGGCTTCTTTTAGGTTTTCGCGAGCGATCAGCGTGCCGATTACACCGGCTCCGACTACTGTTAGGATGCTACAAAGTAGCGCTACTTTTCGCCGCCAACTCCGCGCCCGAGAGAGAGAGAGAGAGAGAGAGGAGAACTCGCTTCCACTAGCCTAGATTTCTTTTTCAACAACCAATTGTGCTTTTGCCTATTTATCATAATTCAATTATACCACAACCAAAACAAAAAAGCCCAAAAAGTGGGCTTTTTTGTCAAAAATCCAAAAGAAACCTACGCTTCCACAGGAGTCTCCTCGGCAATAACCTCTGCCGCTGCCTCCTCTTTTGGTGCAAACTTGCGCCATTTTTCGGCGTTTCGCGTTGCCGATTTTTTGTCAACCAACGTCTTAACCCATTTTGGCATCGCAAGGCCTTCCTTGGTCAAAATGCGAACAACCCTTGGACTCGGCTGCGCGCCGTTGCTCAAAAATTTCTCAACATCTGCCTTGTTGACGTTTAATTCTTTGGTGTGAGGATTATACGTCCCCACATAAGACACCACGCGACCACTCGTTGGGCGCGTTTTCGAGTCCTGAACCACCAATTTATACATCGGCAATCCCGCTCGACCAGTTCGTTGCAAACGAATTACTAACATTTGTCTCCTTAATTTAACTGTTCATAGACCGCATAACGCCAATCTACCATCCTATTATATCACACTGGACAGAAAAAGTCAATGGTTTAACTATCCGAAGACTTTCGAGCCAAACCCAATACCTTTTTCGTAGCGAGTTATGCCGAACGAGGATTAAAATCTAGCGTCCACCGTAAGGTGGCGGACGAAGTCCGAGAGCTAGATTTTAGTCACGAGTGAGGCAAACGAGTGGAGAAAAAGCGTATTGGGGTTGGCACTAGATAGGAATTATGGACCCGAAAAACTATAAAACTTCTTGCACTTCTTCTCCTGTAACCATATTTTTCAACCCATACCTCCCACTCGTGACCTCATTTTCCCCAATCACCGCCACAAAAGGCACCGCAATCTTGTTCGCAAACTCCATCTTCTTGCCGATTTTCCATCCATCATACAGCACCATCACCCGCTTCCCTTCGCCGCGCAATTTATTCGCCAAGAGATTCGCCGCCCCAATCTGGCTCTCGCCAAACGGAATCACCAAAATCTCCGCCGAAGTTTTGACCGATGGCTTGACCAATCCAATCTCCGTCAAAACATAAAACAACCGCGACAGCCCCACCGATCCGCCAACACCCTGAAACTTCTCGCTGGTATAATTGTCGCACAGATTATCGTATCGCCCACCGCTCCCGACCGACCCGATTTCTGGGTGCTTGTCCAAAATCGTCTCGAAAACTGTCCCAGTGTAATAATCCAACCCCCGCACAATCATTAGGTCAATCTTGACATTATCATACGCCGCTAACAGATCCGTCACTTCTCGCAGTTCGCGTAAGCCTTGCTTAAAATCGTCGTTTGTGATGTTCATCACCGTCAGATTTCGCAAAATATCCGCATTCGTGCCATCCAGCTCGATGAACTCAAAAACGCGCAAAATCCTCTCCTCGTCCAACCCAATTTCCCGCAACATTTCCTTAAACTCGTCACCAGAAATCTTCTCCGCGTGGTCAATCGCGCTAGTCGTCGC
Organism: Candidatus Nomurabacteria bacterium; assembly: GCA_031261545.1. Taxonomy (GTDB): domain Bacteria; phylum Patescibacteriota; class Saccharimonadia; order Saccharimonadales; family Saccharimonadaceae; genus WRLZ01. Next base: position 5,203 of record JAISJL010000025.1, on the reverse strand, counting down.
CACCCTTTGCCCATCCGTCAAATCCAAACTTTCAAGGAAGCCCAAAAGCAACTTGCGATTGGCAATCCGAATGGTAAACTTGCCCAAATCCAGCTCTGTGAAAATATCGTTCAGAATGGCAATCACCTCTGCATCATAAGCAATCGGCAATTCGCCGCGCCCAATCACATCCGCATCGCACTGATAAAACTCACGAAATCGCCCCTTTTGCGACCGCTCCCCGCGATAAACCTTGCCAATCTGCGAAACCTTGAAAGGAAACGCCAATTCGCTTTGTTTGTTCGCGACATAAACCGCCAAAGGCACCGTTTGGTCAAACCGCAGCGCCAAATCTGTCTCGCCTCGCGTCATCTCATAAATCTGTTTTTCCGTGTCGCCACCCGCCTTCGCCAGCAAAATCTCTTTGCGATAAATCAGCGGCGTATCAATCGACGAAAAACCATAAGCCGAATGGACATTAGCAATTGTCTGTTTAATTTTGTCAAAAGCCGCTTGGTATTCGGGCGTCAAATCCATAAATCCCGACAGCGTCGCCGTATTTGGTCGTTGCATAGTCCTCCTCGTTTAATTTTACTCTCTAATTATACCACACTTTTTATATATTCCGAAATCTCCGGCGCAAACCTTTCATCATTCAAGGCAAAATCTATCACAGCCTTAACATATTTCACTGGATTTCCCGCGTCATGATAAATCCCATCCACCACGCAACCAAAGACCTCGCCACCGCCCAACAGCAAATCGTTAATGCTGTCCGCAAGGGTAATCTCGCCCGATTTATCCACCTTTTCCTCTGCCACAATCGGCAAAATCTCTGGCGTCAAGATATATCCGAGAAGCGTCGCAAGGTTGCTCGGCGCATTCGCTTCGCCCGGCTTCTCAACAACTTCTGTCACCTTAAAAGTCGCCTTACCCACCTCGCCATCAACTCGCACCATGCCATATTTATCCGCCATTTTTTTCTCGACCTCTTGCAAACAAATCGTCGTTTTCCCCGTCAAATTATACGACGCCAAAAGTTGCGAAGCTCGCGAAATCCCATTCGGACAACGAAACACATCATCCGCCGAAAAAACGAAAAACGGTTCATCGGGCGTCAAATAATCCCGCGCATCCAAAACCGGCCGTGCATTCCCCAGCGGCGCACCGCCCTGAAAGATGAACGAAAAATTCGCCAAACTCCCCGCCTTGCGGATCGCCTCGGCAAACATTTCCTTGCCCTTTTTCGCCGCCAATTTCTTCTCGTATTCCTCATCGCGCGAAAAATGCTTCTCAATATATCCCTTTTCTGGCGTAATCACGCAAATAATATCGCGAACTCCTGCCGAAACCAAATCTTCCACAATCCACTGAATCACCGGCTTGTCCAAAATCGGCAACATCTCCTTTGCAATCGCCTTTGTCTGCGGCAAAAACCTCGTCCCACTCCCCGCCGCCAAGATTATCGCCTTCTTCGGTTGCACAAAACTACTCATACACCTCCTGTTGTTAGATTTATACGCCCACCTTGAGTCTTAATCATACCACACAAAATCCAAAAAATCAAATTTATCACACCAAAGTCTCAGAAAACATTGCTCGGGCCATTCCTGAGGACGGCGAAGGCATGAGAGACGAACCCCGCGACGGCGGGCGTGAGGAACGTGCCCGACAGTGTTTTCTAAGGCTTTGGATACCTTTGGAATTGGGTTTTGATAAGCGCTTTTAATGTGGTATAATATTATTATGTCAATTTTCACCCTCACTAGCAAATACTCCCCTACCGGCGACCAGCCAACGGCTATTGCCACGTTGACCAAAAACCTGCAAAATAACGTCAAAGAACAAGTCCTCCTCGGCGTAACAGGTTCCGGCAAGACCTTCACCATGGCGAACATCATCCAAGCCTATGACAAACCAACCCTCGTTTTAGCACATAACAAAACCTTAGCGGCTCAACTCTATTCCGAATTCAAGGAGTTTTTTCCAAGCGCCGCCGTCCACTATTTCGTCTCGTATTTTGATTATTATCAGCCCGAAGCCTACATCGCCAGCAGCGACACCTACATCGAAAAAGATTCCCAAATCAACGACGAAATCGACAGATTAAGGCACGCCGCCACCGACGACCTTTTGCAACGCAAGGATTGCATCATCATCGCCTCCGTTTCTTGCATCTATGGCATCGGCTCGCCCGAAGCCTACACCGAAATGTCCGTCAATGTCGAAAAAAATCAAGCCTTCAAGCAAGACCGCTTCCTCCGCCTCCTGACAGATATGCAATACACCCGCAACGACGTCGATTTCAAGCGCGGCACTTTTACTGTCAAGGGCGACATCGTCGACATCTACCCTGCCAGCGGCGACATCGCCTATCGCGTCAGTTTCAACTTTGACCAAATCCAATCCATCAAACTCATTGACGCCCTGACCAAAACCACATTGAAAACTCTTGAAACCCTAAAAATCTTCCCGGCCTCGCACTACGCCACACCCCGCGAACAAGTCGAGCTCATCATCCCCAAAATCGAAGCCGAATACGAAGACCGCAAGGCGCATTTTTTGCAACAAAACAAACTTTTGGAAGAGCAAAGATTATCCCAACGCATCCACTACGACATCGAAATGTTAAAGGAAACCGGCTTTGTCAAAGGCATCGAAAATTATTCAAGATATTTGAGCAATCGCGAAGCCGGCCAACAGCCCGCAACTCTACTCGATTATTTCCCCGACGACTTCCTGCTCATCGTTGACGAATCTCACATGACCTTGCCGCAAGTCCGCGGCATGTATAACGGCGACCGCGCGCGCAAGGAAACTCTGGTCGAACACGGCTTCCGTTTGCCCTCCGCTCTCGACAATCGCCCGCTGACTTTCGACGAATTCAACAATCACGTCAACCAAGCCATCTATGTCTCCGCCACACCGCAAGAATACGAAATGCAAAAGGCGAACGGACATATCGCCGAACAAATCATCCGTCCAACTGGCTTACTTGATCCCGAAATCGTAATCAAACCTTCCGAAAACCAAATCGACGATTTTATGGAAGAAATCGCAAAAAGAATCTCGCAAGGTCAACGCGCCCTCGCTACAACCTTGACCAAGAAAATGGCGGAAGATCTGAGCGAATACCTCCAAGATCGCGGTATCAAAACCGCCTACATCCACTCCGACGTCGACACCATGGAGCGCACAGATATTTTGCGGGATTTAAGATTGGGTGTTTATGATGTTTTGGTCGGCATTAACCTTTTGCGCGAAGGTTTGGATTTGCCAGAAGTTTCATTGGTAGCAATTTTTGACGCCGACAAAGAAGGTTTCCTCCGAAGTCAATCTGCCCTCATCCAAACCATCGGTCGCGCCGCCCGCCACGAACAGGGTCAAGTCATCATGTATGCCGACAACATCACCGATTCAATGAGAAAAGCCATCGACGAAACCGACCGCCGCCGCAGAATCCAAAAAGACTACAACACGAAAAATAACATCACACCCAAATCCATCGCCGGCGAAATAAAGTTGGGCTTGCGTGCCATCATCCCGCAAAAGGACGACGCCAAACCAAAGCTGGATTTACGCAAAATCCCCTCCACCGAGTTCCCCGAACTCATTCGTGAACTAACTTCCCAGATGCAACTCGCCTCCGCCAACCTCGACTTCGAAACCGCCGCCGACCTCCGCGACCAAATCTCCGCCATCAAAAGCTTCAAGAAATAACCCTTCTAAATCAAATAATTCTCACTCGCAAAATAATATTGATCAAGAAAGACTTGCTTGTGAAAATAAAAATCTTGCTGCTCATCAATCAACAAAATCCCTTTCTTATAGGTGCCTTCACTAACAGCTCGATATGACAAAGCAGAATGGTTATGCGCCAATAATATCGCATTCGACACCAACCTTGAAGTCCGTTTATTTCCATCAACAAACGGCTGCAAATATGCCAAGCATCCTGAAATAATCAGCGCATTTTCAACCGGGTGCTTCTTTTCGTTCACAATATCAATCAATCGCTCCAAATATTCCCGAATTTGCAAATATCCACTCGGCGGAATATATCTTGTCCCAGTAATTCGCACCATGCCATCTCGAATCCCCCCTGCAATTTCCAACCCTCCCGTCAATAATCTATGTATTTCCATCACATCCGCTAACGATAATTTACGATAATCGCTCAAATGTTCCAAAATATAATCCAACGCAATCTTATGATTCAATATCATCTGCGTTTCTCCTCGGCTCTTGCCAAATGCCTCTTGATGATTTTTGAGTAATTGCTCCGTTTCTATCAAAGAATAGGTATTCCCCTCAATCGCCGAAGATTTCCACGCCAATTCAATCGTAAACCTTTCGATTTCTTTCTTAAATATCGTCGGATCCGCTTCGCCGACCCTGTCCAAAAAACCTTCATTCACTCTCGCAATTGTGTCCAAGTCTTGTCCAGTCAAAAAATCAACCCTCTCAATTATATCAAGAAACTCATGTACACTCCTACCAGCCAGCATTCTCTCGTCTGGTGGAGTATTAAACAATTCATCTACGTCCACATAATAAAGAATCTCCGAATTTTGATCGGTCGAATATCTGACCGCTCTGCTTTCGCCACTCGCAAATATCAAACCTTTACTTTCCAAATCAGACAACTCGCGCAGCAAAGTCGGCTTAGATATGTCAACACTATGCGGCAATTCCGCCTCAATTTCCGCTCGCGTAGGTTTTTTTAACTGACTAACAACTTTCAATATTTTTCGCTGTCGTTCATTTATATTTTGCGTATCATTCATATACATTATCGTATCACACTTTCCCCACAAAATCAACTTCTGCCGATGTCTTCATCTATAAAATCACATATCCAATCGAATCATCCATCCCTCAAATCGTATCATGCGAAACTTCAAGAAATAACCCTTGCCCCCATATATCGCTTGTGTTAAAATAATATTAGGCGACAAAAGTGCTCGCCAAAATCCACACTTATGAGGAGAACTACTGCTTACTGGCAAGCGCCAGTCCTATTATATTCTCATTTGCCAAGGCGAATGAAGATTTCGAATAGCGGTTTAGCATGTTTATTCCGGCAACTACAACTCTGGTCCGAACAATCAGGGTAGCAACGGTTACTATTGGTCGTCTACAGTCCTCGGTGCGGCGCGCGCGCGCCTCTTGTACTTCAAGCAGTACCGGCGTGAATCCAGCGAACAACTACGGTAAGTACTAC
>JAISJL010000022.1 GCA_031261545.1 Candidatus Nomurabacteria bacterium | reverse complement strand
CATTTTTGGCACACTAACAGTCCTGTTTTTCACCCAAAAAGGCACCTACGACGCCTTTGCCCGCGACGATAAACGCAAAATAAGCCTTAACTCCATCTACTACAACCTCGAAATGGTCTTTTACCAAGCCAACGGCTACTACCCCGAAACCCTCGATCTGGACACCTTGCCAACCCTCAACCCCGAACTCCTCGTCGACCCCTATGGCAGGATCATCAACACAGATGACAGCGATTTCCGCTACGAACCAGCCGACTGTCGCGACGGCAAATGCTACGAATACCAGCTCAAATCCAGATTGGAAAAGGAAGACGAACTCACTAAATACAGCATAGGAGAAAACAGATGACAACCCACAGCTACCTCATCAACGGCGGCCGCGAGCTCCAAGGCACAGTCACCCTTAACGCATCCAAAAACGGCGTCGTCGGCTGCCTCATGGCCTCCCTCGTCAACCAAGCCACCACCACCCTCCACAACATCCCTCGGATAGAGGAAGCCCACCGCCTGATCGAAGTCCTCCGCAGCCTCGACGTCACAGTCGACTGGGTCAACGACGGCACCTCTGTCAAAATCACCCCTCCCGACAGCCTACGCTGGGAAAACCTCGACACCGAAGCCGCCCGCAAAACCCGCTCCGCCATCATGCTCATGGGCTCATTTTTGCATTTCTTTAAGTCCTTCCAAATCCCCTTCGCCGGCGGCTGCACTCATGGCGAACGCACCGTTGAGCCTCATCTACAATCCCTCAGCAACTTCGGCTTGACCATCTCCGACAAATGCACAGATGGCTTCTATCAATGCACCGTCACTCCAACGGACACCGCCCCAAAACGCTTCGTCCTCATCGAACGCGGCGACACCGTCACAGAAAACGCCCTAATCGCCGCCGCCCTCTTTGACGGCGAAACCACCATAAAGAACGCCAGCAGCAACTACATGGTTCAAGAAGTCTGCTTCTTCCTCCAAACCCTCGGGGTCGAAATCACTGGCATCGGCACCACCAACCTCACCATCCACGGCAAACCCGTAATCAACCAACCCACCGAATACCACCTCAGCGAAGACCCCATCGAAGCCATGAGCTTCCTCGCCGCTGGCATCATCACCCACTCCGAAATCACCATCAGCCGTGCTCCACTAGATTTCCTCGAAATCGAATTAGCCCTATTGAAAGAAATGGGACTCAGTTTTGATCTGTCGCCAACTTACAAAGCCGCCAACAACCACACCAACCTCGCCGATATCCACCTCCACAAATCCACTCTCACCGCCCCTATCGACAAAATCCACCCTATGCCTTTCCCCGGCTTAAACATCGACAACCTGCCTTTCTTTGCCGCCATCTCCGCCGTCGCCAACGGTCGCACCCTCATCCACGACTGGGTTTTCGAGAACCGCATCATCTACCTCACCGAACTCCAAAAACTCGGCGTCAAACTCACCCTCATCGACGCCCATCGGATGTATATCGACGGCCCAACCCACTGGCACAGCGCCGAACTCGTCGCCCCTCCAGCCCTCCGTCCCGCCGTCGTCCTCACCATCGCCATGCTCGCCGCCCCCGACCGCAGCATCCTCCGCAACATCTACCCCGTCCAACGCGGCTACCAAGATTTCGCCAAACGCCTCGCCTCATTAGGTGCCGACATCACAGTAGTAGAAAGCTAAATACACTTTCTCTCGAGCCAAACTCAAACTATTTGTTTCGAACGAAGTATGCGAGAGTAAGAATTGGAATATTAGATATTTTGTGAGCCATGTTAACTATCTAGCGATAATGTATGCGGTATTTAGCGACGAGAGAGAAAAAATAGTTTGAGTTTGGCGCTAGCAAAAACATTTTAACAGATTATACACCAAAAAGCATATCAAAACCCTTGACAAATCGAGCCGAGTATGATATAATGGTTATGTTAAGCCAATAAAGTGCTTAACAAAAGGAGAATGTTTAACTATATGAACAAAATAATCAAGAAAATAGCTTTCGCTACTGCTGGTTTGGCGGTCAGTGCTACTGCACTGTTGCCGCTAGCGGACGCAAGCGCTTTGCGCGGCCCAAACCGCACAACTTTCACTTTGCAGGAGCCGGCAACCTACGTTACCTTCAACTCCATCACCAACAACCCCGCTGTTTACAACGGAACTGGTGACGAGCGAGATTTCGTCAAGGTCGCCCTGCAAAACAGCGTCTCAGCCATGACCGAAAGCGCCAAGGTCACAGATGGTCAAGAGGCTTATGTTTTGGCTTATGTCCACAACGACGCCCGATCCGACCTCAACTTGGTCGCTCGTGATGTCATGAGCAAATTCAACATTTCGGAGAAATCTCAAGTGGTGAACGGCACTAACCAATTAACGGTTACCGGTTATGTCAACTCAAGCAACGCCAACCCTTCGAGCGTTTACGATGACGCCTATTTCACCGCAGACAAACCGTTCAGCGTGGAATATGTCAAGGACTCAGCTTTTTATAGCAACGTTGCGAACGGCAGCCATGTTTTGACCGACCCTACTACTGGCAATGGTGCCAAATTGGGCTACGCTTCAATGGATGGCAACATCCCCGGCTGTATGGAATATAGCGGTTGGGTGCGATTCAAGGTCAAAGTCAATTTTGACAAAACCTCGGACTACACCCTCACAAAGCAAGTCCGTTTCGACGGTCAGGGTGCGCAGGATTGGAAACCAACCCTTGAAGCCAAAGCTGGCGACATCTTGAACTTCAAGTTAGTCTACACCCACACTGGCGAAGGCACACAAGAACACGTCATCATCAAAGACGTCTTGCCGGCCGGTCTTGAATACATCAAAAACTCGACCACACTTGCCAACATCTCGACCAAAAGCGAGCCGAACGGCCTGCTCAAAATAGACGATGACAAAATCGGCGGCAGCGTTGTCACCAACGGTATCGACATCGGTGGTTACACCAATAAAAGCACCGCAGTCGTCATGTTCAACGCTCGCGTTTTGGACACCTCAACGCAACCAATCTGTGGTCTTAACACCATCACTAACCGCGCTAAAGCCATCACCCAAAACGACGGCGAAAAAGAAGCCACGGCCAGCGTCATTGTCGAAAAGATCTGCACCCCACCCCCAGATCCAGACCCAACCCCAGATCCAACGCCTACTCCAACCCCAGATCCAACGCCTACTCCGACACCACCAGTAGTCATCCCAAAGACCGGTGCTGAATTTGGTGGCATCATCGGACTCGGCTCAGCCGTCACCGCTGGCGCCTACTACCTCACCAACCGCAAGCGCTCATAATTCGCGCAACTGACCGCCCGCGAAAAGGCAAAAAGTTCCTTCAGATTTATATTTGGAGGAACTTTTGTTATTTTGGAAAACGACCTTTCGAGCCAACCCGCAATACCTTTTTCCGTAGCGAGTTATGCCAAGCGAGGATTAAAATCTAGCGTCCACCGCAGGTGGCGGACGAAGTCCGAAAGCTAGATTTTAGTCACGAGTGAGGCAAACGAGTGGAGAAAAAGTGTATTGGGGTTGGTGCTAGCAGGGTTTTATTTCTCCGAAATATCAATCAGCTTCAACCCACCATCACTCTCGTGCAGTTGCAAAAACGTGCTATACCTCGCCGATCCACGCATATAAAACCCAATCCACCCCCGCATCTCGCCATTCGCCGGAACTGTCGCATCACTAATGTCCACAAACCCATTTTCCTCCAAAAACTCGCCCGAAACATCCGTAACCGGGAAAATCAAACTATCCGCCAAAATCGTCAGTCTGTCGGCGATCTTAATCTCCTCCGCAGTATTATTCCGCACCACCGCTTGCAGCGCAAAACTCACCCAGCCAGTCTTCACTCCCGCAAAGCTTTTGTCAATCTGCAACCCAGTCAGTTCATTTTGCACCTCAATATCCAGTTCACGACCATTGACCGACTGATAAACCGGCAACACCGTCGGCATCGCCTTCGCCGCCAAACCATAAGCCTCAAACATTTCTCGGAGTTCCACCGTCGACGCCATCGTCGGGTCGCCCTCGTTTTTTTTGTTAAAGTTCGCCGTCAAAAACACATAAGTCACTATCGCCACGCCAGCAATAGCAATAACTCCCAAAACAACCGCCAAGACAAAAAATCGCAGCCACGCGAAAAACCCACCCCGTCGCCCCGTTTCCATCTTTTTATCTCGCCGAACATTTACATTAACCATTACCACAATAATACTACGAAACGAGCGAAAAGGCAAGAGCTTTCTTGTCTTTTCCGAGTGAGGACGTATTATATCAGCGAAGCGATATAATACTACGAAACGAGCGAAAAATCAAGCAAATCCATCCAATTTACAAGACTCAAATCCTCCGCCCGCGCATCCGGCGAAACGCCAATCGAAGCCAAAACCTCCCGCATGGCGTTTTTGTCAACGTTGAAAAACCCAGCCAAGTTCCCCGCCAATTTTTTCCGCGGCGCCGAGAATCCCGCGTGCGCCATTTTCCAAAACCGCTCCAAATCATAAGCAGAAACTCGCGGCTCACGCAAAACGTCCAATATCACCACCTGACTATCCACCTTCGGCGGCGGCGTAAAATACTCCTTGCCAACTTTTAGCCCCAATCGCGCATCAGCATAAACCGCCACGGACAACCCGAGCAGACTTTCGCACGCCACCATCCGCTCCGCCACCTCCTTTTGCACCAAAAGCACGATCCGCGACGGACGATTTTCGGCTGTCAACAATTTCCGCACAATCTTCGCCGTAATGTAATACGGAATATTCCCAACCGCAATATAACCAGCGGGCAACGAAGATAAATCAAATTGCAAAAAATCTTCGTTGAACACCGTCAAATCTTTGCCGGGGAATTGTAGCGGCAACTTTGCCGCCAACGCAGCATCAAACTCCACTGCCACAATCTTCTCAAAATGCCGAAACAGTGCCGAAGTCAACGTCCCCAACCCCGGGCCAATTTCCAAAGCCACTCGCGAAGAACAATCATTTTCCGAAGAAGTCAAATCTCCGCCAAAACTTGCATCGCTCGCAATCTTCAGCAAAATCTCCCGATCTTTCAACCAATGTTGCCCAAGGCTTTTTTTATTCTTGAGCATATTTATAATAAACTCCATAGGCATATTGTATCCGCGCATCTTCCCGACAAAATCCACATTTCTCAAACTGGTTTTGGAAAATCCGCGTCGCCTCCACCACGTCGTCCGTAGCCAAAATTGCATCCCGCACTCGCGCATACCCACTATTTAACTCGCTCATCAAAAAGGCTAATTGCGTCGAAAGAAAAGTCGGATTTTCCATTGTCTGGAGTCTCGCCTTTCGCCCGCCAGTCCATTGCGCCAGCCCGTCACCATCTGTCCGATAATGATGCTCTTGCGCAAGGTTGCCCATAATTCCCGCCACCTGCGCAAAACCGAATCCTTGACCCAAAAGAAATTGCCACACACAAAACTCATTATCGCTCATTCCGACCGTGCAATCGTTCCCGCCCGCACTCGTCAAAGTTGGCGCCGCAAAATCTACAGAAAGCGCTGCTTCCATGCTCATCTTTGCCACCACCAAAGCCAGTTCGTCTGCGTCATTATTCCGCTCAATCACCACTTCCTCGCCCAATCCAGTTTCGAGGACGTCCGCACTGCCCAATTTTTGGAAATAAACCTTGTCCTTCTCGCTCAAAATCTTCCCGATTGACAGCGCCACGCTCCTCGCATCCCGCGCCGCGCTCATCGCCTTCGTCCGTATTTTTCCATCTCGCACCACCACCGGCCGCGCCCGATAAATATTCACCACCAAATCATTTTCCAAGAAATCCAAAAGTTCCGGTTCCACCCTGTCAAATTCGTTCACCGCAATCTTCATCACCTTCAACACCTCCCCCACCGTCCGCGCCGAAGTCTGCACCATCTGCTTCTTCCCATCATCAAAAATCGTCACCATCTTCACCGAAGAAGTAGCGCCACTTTCCCCATCTGTATTTTCCAAAGTAGCGCTACTTCCATCATCAGCAAAAACCACACTCTCCCGCCTCACCGAAGCCGAATTAAACACCCCAAACACCCCTCCCACCAGCAACATCGCCGTGACAAGAAAAACCGCAAACTTCCTAGGTCTTCGCATATATAGATATTATATATGATTTGATGAAAAATTACAATAAAAAACCAGTAAATCTAATTTTCGAACCGATGGTGGACCAATGCGATTTCGGTGAGAAAATTACGATTTAATGGTTTTTTATTGTAATTTTTCAAGATTATTTTAGTTATTGTTTAGTATGGAGCATAAACCCTTGTATAATCTTGAAAAAATAGTTTGAGTTTGGCGCTAGCAGGAATTATGATTTGTTATGGTTTTTTGTTGTAATTCACCATCCAAAATCACAAGGCTCATAACCTAATTCTTCTTTTTCTTTCCCTTCCACCAAATCCAAAAAATAACTCCGGTCATTTTGTTTTATCTTTCCATACATCTGTCGCCGTCTCGCCCAAAGCAAATACAAATTATCCTTCGCCCGCGTCATCGCCACGTATGCCAACCGTATTTCCTCCTCAAGGTCGTCCTCTGTCGCATCGGCTCGTCGCATCGGCAACAATCCCTCCTCCATTCCCACCACAAAGACCGTCTCAAACTCCAAGCCCTTCGCCGCATGAATCGACGATAAAATCACAAAATCATCACTCGGGTCGTCCTCGTCCGAAGAACTGGCCAGCATCGTCGAAGCCAAAAAATCATCCATGCTAGCATAACTTTCTGCGTCATTTATAAATGCTTCCAAGTTAGCCCTGCGACTGCCCTCCGGATCTGTTCCATCGTCCAGAAAATCGTAATACTCACTCGCCACCACAATCTTCCGCAAGATTTCCGCCGGCGCTGCCTCGTTCGCCAACATCTCGCGAATCGGTTGCAACGCCGAGCCCAATTTCGTCAGTTCCGCCACCGCCCTTTTCGACAAATCACTCATAAAAGCTCCAAGAAAGGCATCAACATAATTATCAAAATTGGCTCGCGCGAAAACATCCAATTTCCGAATCGAAGCATCACCCATCCCGCGACTCGGAATATTTATCACTCGATGCAAGGCAAATTCATCAAACCCATCAAACAGCAGCCGCACAAAACCAATAATATCCTTAATTTCCTTGCGATCAAAAAACCTCTGCCCACCATAAATCTTATACGCAATCCCCGCCGCCGAAAGTGCCTGCTCAAAAGGCAAACTCTGCGCATTCGTCCGATACAAAACCGCACTGTTTTTATACGGCCGCATCAGGTGGTTGACCACAAACCTTGCCTCTTCGCGATCGTCCAACAAATCTTTGATGATAACTTTTTCACCCACTCCCCGCGTCGCATGCATAATTTTGTTGCTCCGTTGCGCAGAGGATTTAATGATCCTGTCCGCCGCGTCAAGGATTTCTTGCGTCGAACGATAATTTTTTTGTAATTTTATGACTCGTGCATTTTTGTAGTCTTGCTCAAACCGCAAAATATTCCGAAAATCCGCCCCTCGCCACGAATAAATCGACTGCCAATCATCCCCCACCACGCACAGCGACCGTTTGCCATCTTCCACGCCATACAGCAACTTGACCAATTTATATTGCACCGTGTTTGTGTCCTGATATTCGTCCACCAAAATATGCTGAAATTGCTCTCGCAACCGCGCCAAAACTTCCGGATTTTTCGTGAGCATTTCAACACTCTTGACCAACAAATCATCAAAATCCACCGCTCCCGCTTCCTCCAAGTTCTTCTCATATTCCCGCCAAATCTCCGCCAAGTCCCTCTGATAATATGGCAAACCACTAGCAAATTCTGGAATTGTCAAGAAGTCATTTTTCGCCCGCGATATTTTTGCCAAGATTCCCCTTGGCGACAATTTTCCAATCTCAAAATCACCGTTTCGCAAGATTTTTTTCACCGCCATCACCGCATCACCCTCATCAAAAATCTTAAAACTCTTCATCAACCCCGCCGCCGCATATTCCTGCCGCAACAGTCGCACACAAACACTATGAAACGTCCCAAACCACGGAAAATAATAATGTTCATCCAGCACAATATTAACCCGCTCCATCATCTCCCTCGCCGCCTTGTTCGTAAAAGTCATCGCACAAATGTTACTCGGATGCACTCCCCGCTCCAAAAGCCTCGCCACCCTCGCTACCAAAGTCTTCGTCTTCCCACTCCCCGCCCCAGCCAGCACCAACGCCACCCCGCCCTCAAACTCCGCCACTTCCCGTTGCGTCTCATTCAATTCCATAGCACCATCACTCATATTTCATTATTATATCATTTTTACCAAAAATCACAAAGCCTCTTGCAATTTCTGGCAAAATCATATACAATATAAACGTAAGCCTAAGAATACTAATCATGAAACTTAATAGCTTATGAGTAAATACTCCAAATCGGACGAGCTACTAGACGTTCTTGTTGCATTATTGTACATTGGTCGTTCCTGGTATGTTTGTCTATGGGCTAGTGCGTTGCGTTCGACGTTCGCGCGAAAAGCGCCAACGCTAACTCAGTCAACGCGACCAACCCATGGTTCATACGAGGCGGTCATGCCAATAATACGACCAACGCGGGTGTCGAGTCGATCAACAACAACACAGGCGGGTCGAACGCCAACAACGGGTGGCGTGCGGCGTTGGTGGTTTCGCCTTAGTCGCTGTAGTTTTGCGGTTTTGGTCGCGCGCGGCGAGCGCGCGACCGTGGCGCTTTTTGCCCCCGAGCACACGAGATATGTCAATATTCGTATTGACATTTTAATAGCTTAATTATGTTTCACGAGGCATGGTAATTTAGCATGCCAAAGGTAAGTTCACACATGATAATTAAGCCCTCGACGTGTACATAGTATTTCCTCATCTTATTCGGCCGCCCTCTTCGCGGCCTAACGGATAAAATCACTGTCGATTAAGGGCGAAAGCCCCTAATCGACAAGAAAATCACAAGAAAATGCAAAAAAGTCGCCAAAAACCCTTGCATTTTTACCCCAAAAAATATTATAATAGAAGCAAAGTAATAATTATGAGAAAGGGGCATGGGTGGGTAAGAAGAAAATCATCTCTAACGAAGAGGTAACAGAAATCAGGAGTGCATCAACTAAACTAGACGATCAAGTTTTCAGCATGGTCAATGACATACCGAAGGCTCAACGCCATCTATTTGGCAACAGGCTACTCGAAAATCTCCAAACCATGCAGACCAAGATCATCACGCTTTGCGAGTTTTCGGCGCATCTCGACACCAAGCGACGCGTCCGCATGATCACGGAATCTATCAACGCGCTCGAATATCTCCGGCGAGAAGTCATCGCACACAGCAAGATCGGCACTATTCCACAGAAATACCAACCAAACTTCGCCGCAACAACCAGCAAGCTCAAATCTGTCTTAATCAGGTTCCGCGCCAAGCTCGATTCTGCTTACGCCGGAGGCGAAAAAGACATCTATGACCCAGAAGCGTCCGAATAAGTCCGGACCAACTTTTGACGAAGTTGTTAATCTCTATAATATCCAGCGCGCCGTTATGGCTGCCGCCAAGGGCAAGTTCAAGCGCCCCGATGTTGCAGCCTATTATGCCAAGGACATCACGCACATCTATAATCTCTATTTAGCGTTATACAACGGCACCTATACGCCGCACCAATACGAACGGTTTTATCTGACCGAGCCAAAGAAGCGCGAAGTCCTTGCGGCGCCTTTTCTTGACCGCGTTGTTCACCAGCTGATCATCGCCAACATCTTCATCCCCTATTTCGTCCCGCGCTTTTCTCCGCACACTTATGCCTGCCTCAAAGACCGCGGCGTCCATTCCGCTACCGATCATCTCAATGGCATTATTCATGATAGCCTCGAAGACGGCGGCGAGTGGTATATCGTCAAGCTCGACATCTTCAAGTTCTTTTACAGCATCGACCGCAACATCATGCTGGCTTGGGTCAAACGCATTGTGCATGACCCAAAACTCATCAAGCTGATTGACCTCTGTATTCACACCGACCAGTCTGGCGAATACAACATGAAGGAAATCTGGGGCATGGAACACGAAGACAGCCGCAAGAAAGGCATCCCGATTGGCAATGTTACCAGTCAATACCTCGCCAACATCTATCTCCATCCGCTCGACATGTATATCACCCGCAAATTGCTGCCCGATCTTGGCTTACCGAGGGAATATTTCGTCCGCTACATGGATGATTTCATTGTTTTAGTCAAGGGTAAGCGCTCCGCGCAGGAAGTTTTCGGCAAAGTCAAAGACTTTGCCGAAAACAGGCTCAAACTCCGGCTCAACCCCAAAAGCCAAATCATCCGACTTGACTCAAAAACCTCCTTCGCCTTCTGTGGCTACATGTTCAAGCAGGGGCAAATCCTCATCAGTCGCAAGAATAAATACACCCTCAGAAAGTTGCGCCGCGTCTCCGACGCGGACGATTGGTCGGTTCGTTTTCCCGCGTGGTATGGCCATGCGGGGCATTGTGCCAACGCGTGGCAGTATTCTCGGCCCTTTTTGCTCCACAATCCCGCTTTCCACATTTGGCTCCGCAAATACCCCAAATCTAGGCTCGTGAAGCAATTGGACCAAGACCAAGCCAAAAACCCAAATCGCCACAATACCGCTTCGCCTTCGGCTACGCTCCCGGAGGAAGACAACGAGCCTTGATCCTTTGGCGTTCGTTTCCATGAGCCAAGCAATCACCTCCGCAGCCTCCGTGAGGACCTTAGAGCAGCCGTTGGCAGCCTAGAGCGACCTATTCCAAAACCCTCCGTTAGGAGGGTTTTGGGGTCGCCTAGAAGCACAAAATGTACTCGGGGGCAAAAAGCGCCACGGTCGCGCGCTCGCCGCGCGCGACCAAAACCGCAAAACTACAGCGACTAAGGCGAAACCACCAACGCCGCACGCCACCCGACGCTGGCGACCGACCCGCCTGAGCTGACGCTGATCGACTCGACACCCGCGACGGTCGTACTATTGGCATGACCGCCTCGTACGAACCATGGGTTGGTCGCGCCGACTGAGTAAGCGTAGGCGTTCGACCATTGGCTCGCCTCAAAGATCGCTTGCCCCAGACCCATCTTGTTCGCGTAAATGTTCCAGTTTGCGTTGTCGACAACAGGAGCACTAACGGCAGTAGGGTTAAAGCCCAAACCATACCTTCCTCCCGTGATGCTCGCGTTCGCCGTCGCGTCAATAGACGGCGTCAAGTAAATATCAAAATACTTGCTGTAAACACTCGCATCAGCACCAAAGATGGCATAGTTGTTATAGTTTGATGCAGTATTGCCATCCGTTCCAATAAACCCAGACGCTACGGAAGCGTTTATGCCAGCAATCGTATACGCATCCGCCGCATTCCCATTACCTGTCGCCAACCCACCAGTTGTATATTCCCAAACTCCACCAGCCGTGTCATACAATCCGTAAACATTGTGCGAAGTCGCCGCCAATGTTCCAAGCTGCGTGTTATATGTTCCACACTGCGCAAGGCTCGTATACGCCGCATCATCCGTCGAAGTCAAACTGTTCGGACCACAAGCCGTTTGGTATGGCGTCGAGTTATACGCGTTGTTGCGCACACGCTCCATGTTAGCCGCCGTCGCAAGACCCGTCGTCTTCGCACCGTCAGACGTACAGTTCATGTTGGAACAAACTCCATACATCGACTGTGTAAAGTAGGTTATCAATCCCCACTCGCTGTTCTTCGTAATGTGCGCACCAGCACTCACCAAATTGTGTTGATTGCCCGTCGCACCCGTTGGATAACTTGCTCTCGTTCCAGTCAAAGCCGTCTTACCAATCAACAAACCAGCATTAAACAAGCTTGACAGCGTGCCAGAACTCGGCTGCTGCCTTGGCAAAATCGTCGGAGCCGTCAACGTGCCAGTTGACTCAAACTTACCGAACCAAATACCGTTCAACTCTGTCCCGGTCGTGCTGCCCGCAGCCGTGAAAGCCGGCGGAGTCAAGTATCGCGGTGTTGCCGGAGCCACGCCCGTCCCAACCGTAGCGTCATAAGTCGCCACGCTGACATAGTTCGTCCCTGCAACCGCACCTGTCGCATTCGTCAGCCGCACGTCAAAGGCGTGTGGGTAATTCGCCGAATTGTAGTTCAAGTTTTCAACCTTATACTCAAAGCGTGGAATGTATGCCCAGTATCCCGCAATATCGCTGTTCGGAATTGGCGTTCCGGCTGCCGCAGTTTTGTATGTATTCAACTTGCCCGAATCCGTAAAGGTCACCGCGTTCGCCATCTTGCGATACAGGAAGTATGACTGACCCTGACCATCCTTTGTCGCCGTGGTATCAGTAGTATATGAATACCAGTCGTTGTTGCTGTTGCTGTCGTGAATCGACGGATCCGCCTTCACCCAACAAGCAGCATCTCCCAAAGGACTCGTAACATTGTTCGTGCCATAGCTACAATTGTCGTAGTCCCATCGCACTGGCACCATGCCTGCGTCAAGGTTAACAATCGTACTACCAACGCCCGTTGGTGCATCCAATGCGTATGCTGTCCAAGTCACCGTTGCCCGATAATCATCTGCTGGCTGCGCGCTGTTCACACATGCCGCAAAGTAGTATGGGCGCGTTTCATCTTGCGAAGCGCCTTGGTGAATAGTAGTGGTTGTCGTCGGCACCGCAGCATACTTGCTCGTGTGTGAAGCCACCGCTTGGCTGTTCGCCACCGCGTATGTGCTATCAAACGCCGCCGCAAAGTCGCCCGAAACCTTCGGAGTCGCAAAACCCCAAGTGTTACAAGCAACCGAAGAGAACGCCCCAGGGTTCTCGATCGAAGCGTTTGGCAACGGCGTCAATGTGTTGCCGCTGTTTGCCTGCCCCACCATGTTCGCTGTCGCCGAACTCAGAGCCAAGGAATATCCGTATGTCCCACTCGTCACCACGCGAATATTGCTTGCAATCGAACTCACCGCACCATCGGCTGTCGCCAAAACCGTCGTGCTATAATCGTGCCCATTTATGTCGCCATCCGCATAAATCGCCACCGTACTACTCGTGGCATTAAAGTCAAATTGTGTATCCAAGGCGCTACTACTCGCCCTATTACTCACCAACGCCGTCGTCAGCACCAAAGCCAACAGCACCGCGCTCGAACCAAAGGCAATCGGCAACGCATGCTTCGTCACGCCCCCCGACACCTTGCGACCAGTAACCTTCGCCGCGTTCTTCCAAAGCTTAAACCTTGCGCCTAAACTTTGCTTGATTTTGATTTGTTCCATTACTCCCTACCTCCTTTATACATTTATACCCTAATTATACACAACCCCAATCCCAATGTCAAGCCTTTTTGGCGACTTTTTCACAATTTCGTGAACTTTTCTCCGCCCTCAAGGCGCTTATGTTGTAAAATTTACATTTTCTATTGCATTGCGATTATTCATCTGGTATAATAATTTCATGGGTTTTGGCAGTTGATTGAGCCACACCGGGCTTCCACCCGTCGTTGTGGCTTCGTTAAATAGATCTTCTAGGGATTGAGAAGCCAAGAGAGGAGGAAGCTATATGATAAAAGAACTAAGACTTTTGTTTGGTTTAATTACTGTAAAGTTTTATCCAAAAAAGAATAATCGCTAAATAAATAACGATTATTCCCCAAACTTTGAGAAGCTATCCTAGAACGGCTTCTCTATGAAATTATTATACATTAAACAAAACCAAAAGTCAACCTCTCCCGCCCACCAGATAACACCAAACAAAACCACAAAATCACCTCATTTCAACCATTTTTTCACAAATTCGCCCCATGTCAAACCATCTGTCAACTCCCCCAAATCCCAAGAAACTGCCATAAAACTATTGACTTTTTGAGCCAAGTGTGATATAATATAAACATTAGGCACACAAAGCCTGATCGGGATAACCCACCCGCATTGGGCAAAGTAAATTATAAATTTAAGGAGGAAATTACAATGGCTAAGCAGAAACTCTTAACACCCGCAGAATTCCAGGAACTGGTCAACGACTACAACGCAAAGGTGCTCGCAAACGCCCCGCTGAACGAGAAAGTCCAGCTCGGCTACGAGGAAAAGCGTCGCATCGAAGAAGACCTCATCGCTCCCAAGGCCGCCAAAATCGAAGACCTGAAGCGCGAAATCATCGCCCTCGAGGGCGAAATTACGCAAATCAAGGTTGACGAGGAGTTCGACGGCTTGTTGCAGGACATCACGGACGCCGAAAACGCGGCCGCACCCGGCAACGACGCCATCAAAGAAGCAAAGGAATTCGTTGAACTCGCGGAAGAAGATTTCGACCGCGCAATCCGTGACGCCGAGAGCGCCGCAGAAGCATTCACCGAACAATCCGCCAAGAAATTTGCGCAGGCGGCAGAACTGAAAGCTCTCAGAGCTTCAGTAACTATCTGAAGGAGGAATTAAAATGGCACGTTTATCCGAAGTATCCAAAACAGCGGCTGCTCCAAAGGCAGTCCCCGTTCCGAATTCTGTTTCACAGAATTCGCCCGTAACTACTGTAGTTACGGCAGCAACGACTCCGGCAACCCCCATAGCATTTCAAGAGCTCACAGAGCTTCGCGAAAAAGCTAAACAGGTTGACGATTCCGCCCAAAAGGCGAAGGAAGCAGAGGAAGCCAAGCAAAAAGCGCTCACAGACAAGCAAACTGCCGAGCAGCAAGCCGAGCAACTCCGCAAGGATGCGGAAACTCTGCAAAATCAACTTGACGACGCAAAACAGCGCGCCGATTTCCAAGAGGAACAGGCAAACGCCAATCTCGACCGCGCCCAAGATGCTGAAAAAGCTCTGAGGAAAGCGGAAGAAAACCTCGACAACACAGCCGATGACTGGCAGCGTAAGCTCGAAAGCAAGGAAGCTGACAGACGTGCTCTCGAAGTCGAACTCAAAGGCGACGACGAAACAACGGGATTGCGCGACGAGCTCAGGATAGCCAAGCGTAGAGCCAACAATGCAAAGAGTAAGTTCCACGCAACGCTCGCCGTCGGCTCAATCGTGGCTGCACTGCTGTTGGTTTTTACCATCGTTTTGGCAGTCAGCAACAGCGGCCTCAAAAAGGATGTCCAGTGGTACATCGACGAATACGAAAGCGGCGAACAGCTGCCCTCGCTCGACGATGA
>JAISJL010000002.1 GCA_031261545.1 Candidatus Nomurabacteria bacterium | reverse complement strand
AACCAGACGGGCGAAAACTATGATTTTCAATATCGCAATTGGGCTGGTGGCGTATGTTTTGTTGGCGGCTTTGCTTAATTTCATCTTGCCCGGAAAAGTTCCCACGAATGATGATGATTTGCAAGATCTCATAGATGCGTCGATGGGTATTTCTTAACTTGCAAAAAAGCGGAGATGATGGTAGAATTAGAGGAAATAGATTTATTAGCAAAGGAGCGTGTATGAAAAAGGTTTTAGTTTTTGATCAAGATGACACGATTAACAGTGGTAGTAAGCAGAATATCGATGCGGAGGTCGGAAAGTTATTTGTGGAGCTTTTGGGCAAATATGAACTGTGCATTGTGACAGGGACAGATTGGGAGACGGTCAAGCGGGTCAATCCAGATCAGTTGGTTGGGATTACGGATGAGAAAATGTCGCATTTGCATGTGATGCCGACGACGGGAACGCAATATTGGAAGTTTATTGGTGGCGAGTGGCAGCGGCAATATGCACACTTTTTTGAGCCAGAAGTGGCACAAAAGGTGATGGATTTGTTGGAAGCGGCGGCCAAAAAATTGGGTTATTGGGTAGAATTGGGCGATGACGACGTGATTATCTCCAACCGCGGTAGCCAGATTACTTACAGCGCTATCGGGCAATGGGCGGATCCGGTGGCAAAAAAGGCTTGGGATCCAGATCATAAAAAGCGTTCGGCGATTATTGCGGAGATTAAGCCCTCGCTTGATAAATTTGGGTTGGTGGCGAATTATGGTGGATCGACTTCGGTTGATGTGGCAATGCCCGGCATTGACAAGGCTTATGCGGTCAAGGAGCTGATGGCGGCGAACAATTTTGCGAGAGAAGAAGTGCTGTTTATTGGCGATATGTTGGAGCCGGGTGGCAATGATTATCCAGTTAAAGAGTTTGGTGTGGATTGCATTCCGGTCAAAGATTGCAATGATACAGCGATGATTTTGCGAGGGATTTTGGCAGTTAGTTAGAAAATATTTGGTTTTCACAAAAAGACCATTTCAGGCACGCTCCTTACGCCCGCCGTCGCGGGGTTCGTCGCTCATGCCTTCGCCGTCCTCAGGAATGGCCTGAAACGATCTTTTTTGCGAAAAACACTTTATATTCTAAACTGAAACCTTGACAAACTCGCCTCGTTGTGATATAATGAGATATGAGCATACTAAAAATCATCAGTGGTCAATATGGCGGGCGAAAGATAAAAACGTCAGATAATGAGGCTTTTCACCCGATGGGCGAGAGGGTTCGGGGTGCGATTTTTAACTTTCTTGGGAATGATTGGGAGGGGAAGATTGCGTTGGATTTGTTTGCGGGGAGCGGGGCGCTTGGGATTGAAAGTTTGAGCAGAGGGGCAAAAAAGGCGATTTTGGTGGAGAAAAACGCCAAGGTGATTGAGATTTTGCGGAATAATTTGGCGAGTTTGGGGGTCGATAACGCGAAAATTGTTAAATACGATGCGCTGGATTTCACTAGCATTGAGCGGTTTGACGTTGTCTTTGTCGATCCGCCGTATGAGATATATGATGGTATTTGTGAAAAATTGAGCGAGAAACTTGACACTCTTGCCGTGCAAAAAAGGGCTGTTCTGGTTGTTAGCCGACCGAAAAAATCGGTTGCGTTGAAGCTAGCAAATTGGAAAATTGAAAAAAGCCGAGATTATGCCGATGCGACGGTCGATGTTTTTGACGCAAAAGCGTAGGTTTAGTTTAGCAAAGTGGTTTTTTGATTTTGGAGGACGGCTTTTTCGAGGTCGGGAAACTTTCGTAAATCGAGTTCGCCGGTTTCAATCCGCACGATGATTTTTTGTGCGGCTTTGTTGGATTTGGCGATAATCTTGGTGTCAGCAAAAGTGGCAATGCGCAAAGATAAGGCGCCGTGTTGAAGTGCGCCATAGATTTCGCCGGCACCGCGCATTTTGAGATCCTTTTCGGCCAAATAAAAACCGTCACCGGATTTTTCCATTTCGCGCAAGCGTTGGGTTGGTCGGTCGTCGGTCGTTGTGACCAAAAAACAATAACTTTGCAAATCGCTGCGGCCGACGCGACCGCGAAGTTGATGCAAGGCGGCAAGCCCAAAACGATCAGCGTTGCGAATGATAATTAAAGTTGCGTTCGGAACATTAACGCCGACTTCGATGACCGTTGTTGAAACCAAGATTTGCGTTTTTTGGTTGCTGAAATTGGTCATGATTTGGTCTTTTTCTTTGCCGGACATTTTGCCGTGCAAAAACGCAACGTTGTCTTTGCCAAACAAATGTGACAAATGTTGAAACTCTTTTTTGACCTTTTTCATATCGGCGTCGATGTTTTCGGCGTCTTCTTCCTCGTCGATTTGAGGGCAAATGTAATAGACTTGTTGACCGTTTTTTATGACTTCGGCGATTTTTTCATAAACAGAATCTATGGAAACGGGGCGGGTGATTTTGGTGATGATGTCTTTGCGGCCTTTAGGCTTTTGACGCAAATTAAAGACGCTCATTTCGCCAAAAAGCGCGAGTTGGAGCGTGCGCGGGATGGGCGTGGCGGTCATGGAAAGCAAATGCGGCATTAAATTGTCGCCAGCGCTCACGAGCAATTTGGTGCGTTGATTGACGCCAAAGCGATGTTGTTCGTCGATGACGGCAAAACCAAGCCGCGCAAATTTAACCTTGTCGGAAATGAGTGCGTGCGTGCCAATGACAATGTCAATTTGACCGTTTTTGATTTGGTCTTGCATGTCTGATTTTTCTTTTGTTGTTAGCCCACCAACCAAGAGCCCAACACGAACGCCGAACGGTTGCAGGATTTTTATGAACTCGTCGAAATGCTGCCGCGCGAGAACTTCCGTTGGTACCATGATGGCGGATTGAAAGTTGTTGGAAAATGTCAGAAGCGAAACCGCCATAGCGACGACGGTTTTGCCGCTACCGACATCGCCTTGCAACATTTTGCTCATGGGTGTGGATTTTTCGATGTCTTTGGCGATCGTAAAAATGGCGAGACGTTGATCGTCGGTCAAATCGAAAGGTAAATTTGCGACAAACTTTTTCATAATTTCCAGATTAAAAGTGAGCGATGGCGCACGCAACCGCAGATTTTCGCGTTTGTTAAGTTCGGCGCTCAAACTCCACGCCAAAAGTTCATCAAACGCTAAGCGTTGCCGCGCGATTTCGACATCTTGCTGAGTTTCGGGAAAATGGATTTTGTAAAGCGCATCTTTCAGCGGCAAATTGATGCCGACTTCGCGCAAAATGTCGGTTGGGAGAGTTTCGGGAATTGTGGCAAAATCGCTGCGTAGGTTGTTGATGATTTTGGAAAAATGTTTGGATTTGAGGTCGCCACATTGTTTGTAGACCGGCAAAAAATCACCCGAAAAATTGTTGATGTCGCTGGCGACGATGACGCTGGGATTGGAGAGTTGATAGCGGCCGTAATTGAAGGCGAAATTGCCAGCGAAATAGAAATCTTTGTCTTCGGAAAGTTGTTTGACACGGTAACTTTGGTTGAACCAAATGGCTTCGATGGAATTGGTTTCGTCGTAGAGCTCGGCTTTGATGATGGTCAGGCTTTTGCGGCGCTCGCTTTTGACATTACGAACTTTGCATTTGACAACGATGTTGCCGGCGCGAACGTCTTTTAATTTGATATTAGTTTGCCAATCGTCGTAGGCGCGCGGGAGATAATAGAGCAGGTCACCGATGGTGTAAATCTTGCGTTGGCGCAAAAGGCTGGCGGTTTTTTCACCAACACCTTTGAGGATAGCGATGCTATTTGAGAGTAACATATTTACATTATAACATTTTTATGATAGAATTAAGTAAATTAGGAGGGAAAAGAGATGAAGTTTATTGCATACACCGCGAATAGCGACGAGCACCAATATTTTAAGGAGACGGCGGACGAAATGGGCATTGAGTATGTCTTGGTCGGCGACACGCTGAACGAGGAGACGGTCGAGCTGGCGGCGGGCTGCGACGGCGTGAGCGATTCGATGCTGTCGAAAAAATACGACGAAAAAGTTTACGCACGTTTGCATGAATTGGGTGTGAAATATTTCACGGTGCGGTCGGTTGGCTATGACACATTGGATTTTGGGCTGGCGAAGAAATACGATTTACGCATGGCTAATGTGCCGGCGTATTCGCCAAACGCGATTGCGGAGCATGCTTTGATGTTGGCGCTCAACCTTGTGCGAAAAAACAAAATTGTGCAACAGCGGATGGTAACGCAAGATTTTCGCAGGGAAAACGCCGTTGGGTCAGAGATTGGAAAAATGACGGTGGGGATTATTGGCACGGGAAACATTGGGTTTGAGACGGCAAAGATTTTCCACGGTTTTGGCGCGCGCGTGATTGGACACGACCACTTCCCGCGTAAGGACACGGGCGGATTTTATGAAGAAGTCAAGACGGAGGACGATATTTTTGCGCAAGCGGATTTGATTTCGATTCATGTGCCGCTGTTTCCAGAAACAACGCATTTCATTAACGAAGCGAACATTGCAAAAATGAAAGATGGTGTGATTATTATCAACACGGCACGTGGTCCGATTATCAAAAACAGCGATTTGTTGAAAGGCTTGCTGAGCGGCAAAGTTGGCGGGGCGGGGCTGGATGTGTTTGAGTTTGATTCGCACGGACGCGAGATTTATGGCGAAGATTTCAAGGGGAAGATTATTAAAAACAAGGAATACCGCGAAATGTCGCAATTGCCAAACGTGATGTTGACACCACATGTAGCGTATAATACCGATGTGGCAGTGGGAAACATGGTCAAGATTTCGTCGCAGAACTTGTTGGATTTCTTGACGACTGGTGAGTGTAAAAACGAGGTTTTGCCAAAATGAAATTTTTGACCGAAGGACAAAAATGATCGCAAGGCTCGTTGGCAAAGTTTGCGAAAAGTTCTTTGGTAGCGTGATTGTTGATGTCGGCGGCGTGGGCTACGAAGTGGCATTGTCGGCTCCGGATTTTGATAAAATGACTTTGGGCGACATACATACATTGTATACATACCACCACATTCGCGAGCAATCGCAGGAGTTGTTTGGGTTTTTGACGCTGACATCAAAAAAGATGTTTGAGCTACTGCTCGGCGTGAACGGAATCGGGCCGAAGGCGGCCTTGGCGATTTTGTCGCTTGGAAGTGGCGAGCAGGTGCGCAATGCCATCGCCAATTCGGACTCAAAGTTCATTGGCAAAGCCAGCGGCGTGGGCAAAAAATCGGCCGAGCGAGTTATCCTAGATTTGAGCGATAAGGTTGGGCTGCCAACCGCGTATCAAACTTCCGATGCCACGACTCTGCAATCGCAAATGAACCTCAACGACGACGCAACCGACGCCTTGATTGCACTTGGCTATTCGTTGGGCGATGCGATTTTGGCTCTGAAAGACGTGGATGATAGTTTGACGACAGGGGAAAGGGTGAGGTTGGCGCTGAGGAAATAGCGCCAAGACAAAGATGGTGTTGTAATTTTTACAACACTCATTGCCTTTTTGCCACTTTTTTGCTATAATAATTTCATGGGTTTTGGCTGTTAATTGAGCCACGAGGGGTGTCCACCACCTCCACCGTGGCTTCGTTAAATAGATCTTCTAGGGATTGAGAAGCCAAGAGAGGAGGAAGCTGTATGATAAAAGAACTTAAACTTTTGTTTGGTTTGATTACTATAAAGTTTTATCCGAAAAATAGAACTCGTTAAATAACGAGTTCTATACCCATAAAAGAGGAGTTATCCTAGAACGGCTTCTCTTGTTATTATTATACATTATGTAAAAGGAAAAGTCAAGCAAATGAAGAGCCCCAACTCGGAGAGTTGAGGCCTTCGTGTGAAAATGTGCAAAGTAAAAGGTTACGTTATATTACCATTGGTTGGGGTCGATGTCATCTCCCCCGTCTTTTCCGCCATCGTTGATGTTATCGGAGATGGGGAGGGTTGCTGGTGGTTCAGTCGCAGCGGGTGGCGTAGGTGTCGTCTGCGCCGGTGGCTGCGTGCTTGCTGGAGTGCTGGTTGTGGCAGGGGCGGACGTTGTCGCCGGAGCAGATGTCACGGCGGGCGAGCCGTCGTTGGCTGACCAAGTCGATGTGCTCGTGGCAGGAGGCGGTGAAACTGGTGCCGTGCCGCCAAATGGATCGACAGGGACAACTACTTTCTCGCCACCAAACGGGTCAACGGGAACAATGGTTTTAGGTTCGTGCTTGTTCGTCACCGACGTAGTCGTCTTATTGGTTTGGTAGTAGCCAGCAGGTGTGCTGGTTTCTTCGAAACCGTAAGTGTGACCGACTTCCAGATTTGACCAGGTAACCGTCCATCCGTTGCTTGCGCTCGGAGATTTCGTGCTACCCGTAGCTTTGCCGTCCTTGTATAACTCAAATGTTACCGATGTTGGACGGAGACCGTCCTTATCGTTACTGTCGTCCCACTTTTTGGAAGCGGAAAATGAGGTTGTTTTGACTTCGGGCGTTTTGACTATAAGCCACAAGTTCGAGCATTTGCACTTAACAAAAAACAAATGCTCTTTGCCGCCGTTCGGGTTGACTACACGGATTTCGGTGACTTTCGTCCCGTCTTCTGTGCCGTCAAAAACATACTTCATCTTGCCATCCTTGGCGATGTAGTAGTTCCTGATGGTATATCCACTCGTCAAACCGTAGTCCTTTCTAATGAACTCAACAACTTTTGCGCTCTTTATCCAGTCTACACTGAAAGTCGAGCCGAAAGTTTTGTTCATCATTGTGCTCCATAGCAACGCGGTGTTGCCTTCTGCATACATTTGCTGGATGTCTGCCAAAACATCATCACCAACGTTCTTCTCGCGGAGAACAACCGTAAAGTTATTATCTTCGCGGGCAGCGCTATGGTCGGTATCATCTGTCGCGGGTGTGCCATCGGGAATTGCTTCCTGCAATTCATCGGCATCTCCGCCGGACAAAACGATGACTTCGGCGTCGCCATTGCTGGGGATTTCCTCTTCAGCATCTCCACCGACTTGCGGCGCATCTGTTGAGGTTTCTTCTTCGGCGTCACCGCCGAGTGAGGTTGAGGAAGCTGGCGGTTCATCGGTCACGGTGATTGCATCTTTCTTCGAGCATCCGCTCAAAATTACCATCATCGCGAGCGCGATGAGCAAAAACGCTACTACTGTTTTTTTCATAACTAGGCCCTCCTTAGGCTTTTCAGATTTAGCGGCTTTTGGCCGCGGTTTTTTGGTTTATTCGCGGGAGATTTATTATATATTAAACAGTTCACCGACACAATGAACTGAAGAAACGGAGAGTTGTGCTGGGGTTTAACCTTTTACTTGTTAATGTGCTATAAAAGCACGATTATACCATAAATGATATAATCATGAGTATATTATATCACATCTGGTGCAAAATGTCAATAGTATTGGCATATTTTCTATGGCTTCCAGATGAGAAAAGGGCTTGAAATTATGGAGTTTTTGTGATATAATGGGGATAAGTTATTGAAATTAAGGAGAATTATGCCAAAACGAACATTTCAGCCGCACAAACGGCAGGCGAAGCAGGAGCACGGCTTCATGAAGCGCAACGCGACAAAGAACGGGCGCAATGTTTTGAAGCGCCGACGGATCAAGGGTCGTGCACGATTGAGCAAATAGAGGTTTTAGGTGATAAATTACAGGTTTCGTTTTCATAGCAGAGGAGGGGTCAATTTTGTCCGCGCTCACGGTAAAAGGCTACGAGAACGGGATTTTGGGCT
>JAISJL010000014.1 GCA_031261545.1 Candidatus Nomurabacteria bacterium | reverse complement strand
TTGACTGATTTTGTCACGGGGGATGAGGTAGTTTGGCACGATTGATGCTGTATCCTCAGCGAAGAACTGTGAAACTTCCGCTAAGATTGCACCCTTGCCTACGAGCTCTTGCTCGAAGATGTGGTCGAAAGCCGAGATTCTGTCGCTGGTGATAAATGCCACCAACTCCTGCCCATCCGCAACTTTGATGCGGAAGATGTCTCGAACTTTACCGGTTCCGATTTTTGCGATTGACATAATGATATGCCCTCTCTTTCTTCTAATTTTCAATATGCCAAGCACCGTCGCTTGACATTTAGTCTTTAGTGTATCATTTTCGGGTGGTTTTGTCAATTTTATAATGACATGACGTTTTCGGTTGGATTTGAGTTTTCGGGCGGTTTGTGGTAGAATGGAGGTTAAGACAGGTGGGTGCCTGTATCTTCACAATTATACTACATCTTAAAGGAGGAGTAGATTATGCCTGATAAAGACCGAATACTGGTTTTTACGACCAGTGCCCTCATTGGCAATCCGTATGTGCTGACAGATGAGAAGTTGTATCCGAATGCGCACATCGTGGTGTCCACAGCAACGCTCGGCAAGCTCGACCGCTTTGGTAAGGAACAAGGCGGAACAACGGAGCGTGCTTTCCGTTCACGGATGGTGGCGGAGGCAATTGCTAAGTTGCACCATAGTGGTCATTTTCTGAAAGAAAATGACCACCCAGTATATACTGGGTGCAAAACTTTCGAGCTGCTGGACGCGGATAGGAAAAACCAGCACGAAAATCTGGATGCTGATGGCTACAACGAATCGTCGCATGGGCGTTTTGCCCTGATGGTGGCGTTGGACGTCAAGAAAGCTCATCCGGAGGCGGAAGTGACATTGGTTGTTGACAAAGATTATGACAGCGTTATTCCCATCCGTGCGCACAGATGCGGACTGAAGTTCGAGTATGTCTTGCCGATGCCTTATGTTGGTTATACTGGATTTACCAAAATCTGGGTGTCGGATAAGGTTTTCGCAAGTATTTGCGGATTGACCGAGCACACAAAGATGGCGATGAGCTATGTTTTGGCGTGGAACGAGGAAATGGGCGGGTACACTAAGACGGATGGCTTGAAGGCGAACCAATATTTACAGGTGTTAAACGGCAGTAGCCAGAGAATCGTCAGAGTTGTTAAACAAGGCAACGGTTTTAGCGTTGTTGGCACAGCTTGCGACAGCTGGAAACCGTTGGGTGTGGCTCCAAAAAGCTCAACGCAAAAAATGTTGCTGGATGCCCTGCACCTCTCGCCAAAAGACAAGGAGAGATATGTTATCGGGCTTGGTCCGGGTGGCTGCGGCAAAACTTATCTGGCACTGGCGGCGGCGATGGAATTGCAAGACAAGAAAATTGTCAA
Source organism: Candidatus Nomurabacteria bacterium (assembly GCA_031261545.1). GTDB lineage: Bacteria > Patescibacteriota > Saccharimonadia > Saccharimonadales > Saccharimonadaceae > WRLZ01. Next base: position 3,119 of record JAISJL010000014.1, on the reverse strand, counting down.
AAATATCGTCTATGTGAGAGTGCTCAAAGAGTCAGATGAAACGATGGGCTATTTGCCCGGAAATCCTGACGAAAAAGGCGACCCGTATTACCAACCGCTCTATCAAAATCTGCAAAAGTTGGTTGGGAGTGATGATGTTGACTACATTATGAAAATGTATAACATCAAAGCGATGCCGGTCAACTTTGTCCGTGGGATTACCTTTGATGACACTTTCGTAATCTTTGACGAGGCGCAAAACGCCAATGTTGAACAGATGAAATCAGTGTCGAGCCGCTTGGGCGAAAACTCGAGCTTGGTGGTTTTGGGTGATATTTCACAGATTGACGCCTATGGAACCAGTAGCACCATGAACCAGTTTGGCAACGGATTGGTCCATGCGCTGAACACGATGAAGGGCGAAGAGCCGGTCTTTGTGGTCGGGTTGGACACGGTTGACATTGTGAGGTCAAAAATCTCTCGGTTGGTGGCAGAGAAACAGTAACAGATGTAGCATAATTGAGATAACCGCTTGCTTTTTGAGTTGGCGGTTGTTTCATAGGTCTTTTTGGCTTGACTTTTCGCGCAAAGTGTGCTATACTGTGATATGGCTACTATGCAGAAAAACAAAAAAACAGTAGTTCTTGGTATGAGCGGCGGCGTTGATTCGTCGGTCGCGGCCGTGCTTTTGCTGCGTGAGGGGTATGATGTGCGCGGGGTTTATATGAAAAACTGGTCAAAAGATTTGCCGAGTATGCGTTGCCCTTGGGCGCGCGATCTGGCGGATGCAAAACGGACGGCGGTTCGGTTGGGATTGCCGTTTGAGGTGTGGGATTTTGAGGAGGAATATCGCAAATCTGTGGTGGACTACATGCTTACGGCTTATGCTGATGGCGAAACGCCTAATCCAGATGTGATGTGTAACCAGATGATTAAGTTCGATGCTTTTGCCCGCAAGGCTTTTGCCTCTGGTGCGGACTATATTGCGACGGGTCATTATGCTCGCGTGTCAGATAATGGTGAACTGATGATGGCGCGTGATGCAAAAAAGGACCAAACCTATTTCTTGTGCCGAGTGTCGTCGGATGTTTTGCGAAGGACGCTCTTCCCTGTTGGCGAATTGCTCAAAACAGAGGTGAAAGAGATTGCGGCTAGCGAGGGGTTGGACGCGATCAACAAAAAGGAGTCGATGGGGGTGTGTTTTGTGGGAGAGGCGAATATTAAGGAGTTTTTGCGCGAGTTTTTGCCGGCAGAGGCGATCACGACTGGGCGCGTGGTGGATATTGACAGCGGAGAGGTGATGGGCTACCATGATGGGCAACTTTTTTATACGATTGGGCAGCGTCATGGGCTGTATTTGACGAGTGATTTGCCGTATTATGTGGTTGTAAAAAATGTGAACGATTCGGATATTTTTGTTACTCATAACCTTAACCACCCGAACTTGTGGACGCGAGAACTACTGTTAAAAAATGTGCACAATATTTCTGGACTGGATTTGGAGAGTGGTAAATATTTTATACGAGTGCGACATCAAGCGCCTTTGGTGGAGGCGACTTTTGATGCTGTGGATAAAAAAATTATTTTTGCGGATGATCAGAAAATGGTGGCGAGTGGGCAGACGGTGGCATTTTATAGTGCTTCGACAGATGGGGTTTGTTTGGGCGGAGGAATTGTTTCCTCGGATGGGAACTCTACGAAATGATAAACTTGGACAACGCGGCGGCGGCGAGATTGGATGCGAAGGCTTTGGAGGCTATGCTGCCCTATCTGACGGGTGACGAGTATCTGAATCCGTCGGCGGCGTATTTGCCAGCTTTAGCGGTGGCGCGAAAATATGAGGCGGCAAAGAACCAGATTGCAAGCCTGGTTAATGCTAGCGGGAATAATTTGATTATGACATCTGGGGCGACGGAGGCGAATAATTTGGCACTGTCTGCCGCTCGTGGATTTGCGGGGTCAGCCGTTTTGGTTTCACCGTTTGAGCATCCGTCGGTAGTGGCTAGTGCTGCACATGGCTGCGGTTCGGTGGAAGTTTTACGGGCGACACCAGATGGGTTTGTGGATTTGACGGATTTGGCGGCACACGTTACAGATGAGACGGTGTTGGTTTCGGTGGCGTTGACCAGCGGTGATCTGGGAACAATTCAGCCCATACGCGAGATTAGCGAGATAATCCATCGGACGAGACAGGAAAGAATTAAGCGTGATTTGCGAATGCCTATCTGGTTGCACGTTGACGCGTCGCAGGGGTTGGAGGTGTTAGAGGTGAATATTGCGCGGCTGGGGGCGGACATGTTGACGCTCAATTCGGGCAAATTGCATGGGCCGAAAGGTGTTGGGGCGCTGTTTGTGGCGCCAGCGATGGGGATAAACTTGACACCTCTGATTTATGGCGGCGGTCAGGAAGCTGGGATGCGATCTGGGACGGAAAATGTGGCGGGGGTGATGGGGTTTGCCGAGGCGGTGCGACAGATTGCGAAGCACCGGAAAGCGACTTTCAGACAATTACAAGAATATAAAACGGAACTTCGGGCGGCGTTAGTGGAGAGTTTTGGCGCTGGCGTGGTATTTTTGGGCAATCCGAAGAAGCAATTGGTGAGCCATTTGCCGATTAGTTTCCCAGATTACGATGCCGAGCGGTTGATTTTTGCGCTGGAGAATAGCGGGATCTTGGTTTCGACTGGTTCGGCTTGTGCGGCGCGGAAAAATGAGGTGTCGCCTGCCCTGCGAGCGATTGGGGCGACAGATGAAGTGATCGCTGGGTCGCTACGGATTAGTTTGTCAAGTGAGAACTCTTGCCGTGAGATCCCGCGAATTATCTCCGCATTAAGGTTGGCTTTAACAGATGAGAATAGGGCGATCTAGGTTTATGCCGCTACGATTTTAGAGCATTTTGAGGATGGCGGCGCGATAGATTTCCTTAGCTACCCGATAATTGTCCGTTGTTTGACTTGCAAATCTGTCAAGAGTGACACCGGGGTTGATTTCGAGGATTTGGTAATTACCGGAGTCAGTTTTTGCGATGGATTTTATAGTGGGATTTATGATTGGTTTTATGATGTCGACAGATGCGAAGCGAAGATTGAGGGTTTGCATGGCTTTTTGGGCGAGATTGGTTAAGTTTTGGCAGATTACTG
>JAISJL010000028.1 GCA_031261545.1 Candidatus Nomurabacteria bacterium | reverse complement strand
ATAAGAATATCGATTACGGATCACCTGACCCATGCCCAAGATAAACAGTCCGAAAGTCGCCAGATCAAATAATGGCGTCAAATGCCCTTCGAAGAACCCAGAACGAAAAGCAATGATGCTGCTCAACATGGTTTGCCCCAGATTGGTAAAAGAGTGCGCAAAGTCAACTGGCAAAAATAATGTTTTCAGGATCAAAGGCTCAAAGAATATCGTGATAATCAGCGGCAGCAAAATCGCCACTGTCGTAATCAAACCAATAAAAAAGGTATTTTTCTCCGCTTGGGCAAAGAAGAATCGTGTTTTCGGGTGCCAAAACGACGCCAAAACCGCCAGAGCCAAGATTAACACCATATATGGTGTATAAACCGCCACAGCACCCACCACAAATAGCGCAATGATAAATGGCTGCTTGCGGTCGGCCAAAGAGATCTTGTTTATCAGCCAAAAGATTAGCAACGGATATAAAATATACAAAATCGAACCATCGGCCGTCAAAGCTGAGGTCAAAAAGCCAATCCCCGTTGCAAACAGCAAGGTTGTTAAGTTTGCCACAGATCGCGAAAGCCATTGTCGCGCCACGCTGTTAAACAGCCATAAACAACCGATGGCAATTAGCAAATTCGGCAGTTTAATCGCCCAAAAACCGAGCCCAAAAATCGCAAAAATTCCCTTAGCCAGCAAAACGTATGTCCAGTTGACCAGTTCTCCCGAAAAGACTCGTCCCAGCGACATCTGTGAAGCCTGCTCCACTAGCGCCATCTCGCCGCCCGAAACCCAACCCACGCCGAGAATCGCCAAAAGCACCACCAAACCCGACAAACAGACCAAAAACACGTTGGTCAAGATGGACTGGCGTTTGTTCAGCCAATATTTTCGCGCTCGCCGTATAAACAGCCGTCGCTTCAGATTGCGTCGTTTTGCTTTATCCTGCTTACTTTGCCCCACTTTTTTCACCTATCGCCCCCTCTTATTTTACAAAAAACTCCAAAATTGTCCTCGCCACTTGTTCCTGCGACAATCTGTGGCTAATCTGACCCCACTCGCTGCTGCCCTTGCGCAATTTCTCCGGTTTGTGGTCATATCCCCCGTGCGCCATCTCGTGATACATCTTGATGTCCTCATCTGGTATTTCAATCGCCAAATCCTTCGCCAATTGCTCAATAACCAGCTCGTTTTCCAAGATTTCCACCGCCTCTTCTGCTTGTTTTTTGTCCATCTCTTCCGGTGTCAGATTGCTCATCTTTGCCACGCCTTCTAGCGTCAAGCCTTGATTTTTCAGATGATTCTCCAAAGCCGCTTTCGACGAAGCAATTTGCCCCTCTTTAATCTTCTCTGGAATCTGTAATTTCGCTTTTTTCCGCAATTCCTTCAAGATTTCGCCCAGTAGTTTCTGCTTGGCTTCGGCGGTTTTTTGCGCCGTAAGTGATTTTTCCACTTCTGCCTTAAACTCAGCCAAATCTTTGCCCCAAAGTTTCTTCGTCAGTTCATTTGTTAATTCCGGCTTTTTTAGCTCCAAAACTTTCTTCAATTCCACCTCAAACACCACCGGCTTGCCCGCCAACTCCACTTCAAAATAATTCTCCGGAAACTTCAATGTCAGCTCAAACTTATCTCCTTTAAGATGCCCGACAATGCCCTCCTCAAAGCCCTCAATAAACTGATGACTGCCAATTTTCAACTGGTAATTCTTCGCTGTGCCGTTCTTGAACGGTTTGCCGTCCTTTTTGCCCACAAAATCAATCACCGCAATGTCGCCATCTTTGATTTCACGCTTCGCCTCCACCGGATTGGCTTTCTCTGTCAAAATCGTGTCAATCAGTTCGTCAACATCCTTTGCCTCAACCTTTGGTTCCGCAAACTTAACCTTTAACTTTTTGTAATCCGTCAATTCCACATTTGGCACCACGTCAAAGGCAATCTTGACCGTTGGCTGAGCGTTTTTGATCTTGCCGTCATCTGGGACAACTTCTGGGTTATAGATCGCCAAACTGTCCTTGCGGATCTGCTCAAACATCAAATCGTTAACCAAACTTTCCATCACATCTTGCCACAATTCCATCTGGTTCACGCGATTCTCCACCATCACCAGCGGCGCCTTGCCCTTGCGGAAGCCGTCCACCTTCACATTCGGCGCCAATTTCTCCAAAATACGCGCCTTCGCCTCTGCCACCTCCGCCTCGTCAAAAATTGCCTCGTATTCCCACCTAGTCTTGCTGATTTCTTGCTTATTTAGTTTCATAATACCCCTATCTTAACACATTGCAAGGTTTTTTTCAATATATGATTTGTAGCCCCTCACAAATCATTTTCGCTCTCCAAAACCTAATTCGCAAACAGGCTAAAGACGAGTTGCAATGTATCACGTTCCCAGCTTCTTTTCAAGATAAGATGGCCTGTTTGGAATTAGGTTTTGGAGAGCGAAATAATGATTCTTCAGGGGGTTACATTTTCAAGAATAATATGCTATTATATTAGTATGAACGACGAAAAACAAGTTATCATCAAAATCGACACATGGACATTTATTCGTTTTTGGTTGGTTGTCATCGGTTTTTTGGCGGTTGGCGGGTTGCTTTGGTCAATGCGTGTCGGTTTGGGCATCGTTTTGACTGCCATTTTCTTTGCCGTCGCTCTCAACCCAATAGTCTCAAAATTATCCCACATCTTATCCGGCACCCATAAAAAACGCCGCAAACTGGCAGTCACCCTGTCATATCTCATGGTTATCATCGTCCTCGGCGGTCTTCTCGCTATCATCGTCCCAGCCATCATCCGACAAACCGGCACTTTCATCACCTCCATGCCCGACATCATCGCCTCTGCCGACTCCAAACTTGGCGCCCTATACGACTTCGCTAATGGTCACGGTCTGGGCGAGTTCCTCCAAGACATCGTCGTCAGCGCGCAAAGCTCCATCAACGGCATCGCCAACGACTTCCAGACTGGTTTCATCAGCGGCGCCGGCTCGTTTTTCTCGGTTTTGGCGTCAGTTTTCCTCGTTGTTGTCTTAACCTACCTCTTTTTGGCCGACGGTTCACCCCTCATGGATCAATTCTGGGCTAAACAATCCGGCAGCGAGGCCTCAACCAAACTCCAGCGCACCCTCAGTCGCATGTCCAAAGCCATCTCCAACTACGTCAACGGTCAGTTGACAGTCGCCCTCATTGACGCTCTTTTCAGCGTCATACTCATTTTTGTCATCTCCATCTTCACTGGTGTGCCAATCTACCTCTGCCTACCTCTGGGGTTACTCATGGGTATTATGTGTCTCATCCCCATGTTCGGCGCCACCATCGGTACCATCATCGCGGGCATTTTGCTGGCGTTCAACAGCCTTCCTGCCGCCATCATCTTCGTCGCCGTCTACTTCATTTATCAACAGATCGAAAACAACATCATCGTCCCCAAAATCCACGCCAACCGCTCGGATTTACCAGCCCTAGTCGTCCTCATCGCCATCACTATCGGTCTTTTCATGAACGGCATTGTCGGCGGCATCTTGGCCGTGCCAATTGTCAACTGCCTCAGGGTCATCTACGAAGAATACGGCGCCAAAGTCAAAAAGGCCGTTCGCAGGAAGTCCTAGCATGCGCTTTTTTAATACTCTAACCCGTCAAATCGACGATTTTAAGCCTATCGACCAAAACGAGGTCAAAATCTATACCTGTGGACCAACGGTTTACGACTTCGCTCACATTGGCAATTTCACCGCCTATGTTTATTGGGACTTATTGGTGCGCACTCTACAATTAAACGGCTATCGTGTCAAGCGCGTCATGAACCTCACAGATGTCGGGCATCTGACATCAGATTCGGACGAAGGTCAAGACAAAATGGAAAAATCCGCCAAAAAGCAACAAAAAACCGTTTGGCAAATAGCCGAGTTCTTCACAGATGACTTTCTGCGTCATTTTCGCGGGTTGAACTGCACCGAACCCGTCGCCATCGCCAAAGCCACGGATTACATTTTCGAGGATTTACAGATGATTAAGACCCTAACGGAAAAGGGCTATGCCTACACCACTACCGACGGCATCTATTACGACACCAGCAAATTCCCTCGCTACGCCGATTTCGGTCATCTGGACTTAAAGGGCCTTGAAGCTGGCGCACGCGTTGATTTTAACGCCCAGAAGCGCCATCTGAGCGATTTTGCTCTCTGGAAGTTTATCGCGAAGCACGAAGATCACGCCATGCAATGGCCCTTGCCAGATGACATCAAAGATCTTCTCGATTTTACAGCCATAAACCAAAAAGATTTAGCCACAGATGAAACTGGCGCTATCCTTGGCTACCCTGGTTGGCACATCGAATGCTCCTGTATCATCCATTCCCTCCTCGGCGAAACAATCGACATCCACACCGGCGGCATCGACCACATCCCTGTCCACCACACCAACGAAATCGCCCAAAGTGAAGCGGCCTTTGGCAAAATTTTGGCAAATTATTGGCTTCACAACAACTTCATCACCATCGACGGCGCCAAAATCAGCAAAAGCAAGGGTAATATCCTCACCTTTTACGATTTGGAACAAAAGGGTTACAACTATATGGACTATCGCATGTGGGTTCTTCAAGGTCACTTTTCCTCTGAACGCAACTTTTCTTGGGAAAACCTCGCCGCCGCCCACCAACTCCTGACCAAATGGCGCAATTTTGCCGCGCTCAGATGGCAGGTAAAATCGCCCAATCTCATTGAGGGGCCGGTAAGACTTGGCCAAGCGGCCCGGAGCGCCGAACACGAGATGATGGTTGGTGATTTTACCAATCCTATTCTTGAAGGTGTCAATAACAACCTCACCTCTGCCCAAACCATCGCCAAAATCGACGAACTAATGCCAAAAATCTATCAAAACCCCAATAATCCTCGCAGCGACGAAGCCGCGTGTAACGGCGGATTATCTGCGTCGAAGGCGCTTGACTTTTGGCAATTCATCGACGATTTGTTGGGTCTAAATCTATTAAACTCCACCCCCAACCTGCAAGATGAAGCCTATAATCTCATAAAGGACCGCGAAGCCGCCCGAACCAGCAAAAACTGGCAACTCTCCGACCAACTCCGCGACCAAATCACCGAAACATACGGCGTGGTTTTGCGCGACACAGACGACGGAACGATTTGGGAGTATAAATAACATAAAAGCGCGCTCACAACCTAATTTCCAAGATACTAAAGGCGAAGTGCAACCCGAGAACCGAAGGTTCCCGGCGTGTAACGGTATCTTGGAAATTATGGTTGTGAAAAGCGCTTTCAATATGTTAACCGATGAAAGTCCCGTAAGTAAAAACTTACGGGACTAACAATAAAATAACGAAAAATCCTCCTACTTAACATATTCCAACTCTTGCAACAACCTCGACATCGCTTGCGAACGCGAACCATTGAACAGGTATTCGCGCGCAGGTTCAATCGCTTCGCAAAGTTGGTCAACGTAACTCTTTTTGAGCTCCAGCGGAAAATTATCACTCCCCGCCAAAAACTCCACGCTATTGTCGGAATACTTCCGCCAGATGTCATTGCCCTGCTTTTCCTCATTGTTTATCGCATAAACAAAGTTTTGGATTAGCAGATAATAAACATCCAATGATTCCAAGAAATGCACGCCGGCATAGCCACCGTTCAGCACCATCTCAATGTTGGGTAGTTTCTTGGTGTTTTTGTAGTATTCAAGGAACTTGGTTGCCTCATCGACTCCGACATTTGCCTCGCATTTGGCCGCCAAAGCCTTTCCGCTCAATCTGCAATCGAGCAAATCAGCCACAGCCACCCAACTGCGCGGAGTGGCAAACACCAGTTTGCCACTGTTCGGCGTGAAGGTATACAACGCATTCGGGTCAGATGACAAATACCCGACTACCGCAGGGTTTAAGCCACGTAATATTACGTGGGATTTCCAATCTTGGAAATCCGTCTCCACTTCGTGGATTTCGAATCGGTCGGCCAAAGGCGCTGGCATTCGCACATACACCCCGTCATCTTGCTCGCGGTTGCCTGTTGCCAGTATAAACCAGCCATCAGGTAATTGGTACTCGCCAATTTTGCGGTCAAGTGTCAACTGGTAGGCCGCCGCTTGCACGCTTCTCGGCGCGCTGACCAGCTCTTCCAGCAACAAAATCCCGCTTTCACCATCACGCCCAATCTGCGGCAAGACATCATTTTGCAACCATTTCGTGAAAGTGTGCGTCTCGTCGGGATATGGCACGCCTTTCAGGTCAGTCAACGCCCAAAGCAGCAACCGCACGTCTATCACCTTCATCTTACGCTCTTCCGCTAACTGATGGATGACTTCGCTCTTACCTATTCCAGTCGGCCCCAGCACCATCAACGAACGCTTCAACTTGTGGTCAAAGGTCGCCGCTGCCGCTTCGCCAAACTGACGAATTGTTATCGCCATTTTTCATCCCTCCTTAGCCAAAACTACGTTCAGTCAAATCTTCGTGTCCGCCGTATTCTGAAGAACGATGCTCCTCGAACGCCGGTCCGGTCTTGCCTCCCGTCTCGGGGTAAACATCAACCTTGAGTTCGAGTGGAATAAACTGGTATGCTCGTCCCGAGGATGTAAAGATTTCCTTGCCGTCAATGCCCGAATATGCCGAAACTCCGTATTCTATCTCTTTGGAATATAAATCACGGAAGGCATATTGCACAATCACCGGTAAGCCGTGGGCTTTGTCAAACACCTCCATGCCCAGTTTCAGCGTCATTTCCTCCACGCCGATGGCTTCATCGACCTCAGGAATCCACTCTTTTGGCACGCTCAGGCTGGACATAATCCACTCCTTGTTGATGTCTGTGCCTTTGGGAGCGAACGAGTTTTCATCTGTCAGCTCCGTATCGCGGCTCATCACCATCGACTCCGTATCTTCCAGCCGCCGCAACAACAGATAGTCAATATTCACTATCTTCGGTCGCGTTTCGTCCTTCTTTTTGCCGTTTGGCAATGCTATCTGATAGGTGTTGCAACCCGAGATGTGAATCACCTCTCCGACCAATACGCCACGCACGCCGGAAGTTCTCACTTCTACGCGCTCGCCCAGTCTGAAGCCGCCAGCTCCAAATTTGTAACTTGTCATTTTTAGTTCCTCCTATTTTAGTTTTGGTTGATTTGGATTACTTTGCCAAGGTTTTGCAGCTCCGACGGCGACTCGTCCAACGTGATAAAAACCACATTTTGCAAGCCTTTGTCGAAACTATAGAAATAACCGTCGGTAAAGACGATTACCACGCTCGTTCCCAGCTTTTCCCGCTGGATGTGTCGCACTACTTCGCCCCAATCTGTTCCACCGCCAACTTTCAGTTCGTCAATGAAACTTTTGAGCGAGGCTTTGTTGCTTAACTTCGCTTCTTGGTAAACTCCGCTACCAAAAGACAGGATTTCGCCCGCGAACTCCAGCTGAGCCAAAACGTCCGCAATCTGCCATACTAGTTTCAGCAATTCCTCACGGTTGACGGAACTACTGACATCCAACACGACCAGCGCACGATTCAACTCTGTGCCAGCATCTTGCTCGTAGCCAGGCAGTATCATACCGCTATAAAGCAACCGTTTGTCAGGTGTCGAAAAGCATTGTTCTTCGCTTTCCTTAACCCCTTCCAGCCATCTTTTGAGCAGCAAATACCAATCCAGCAGCTTGTCTTTTTCCATCTCCCGCCATAAATCTCGCAGTTGATGCGGCATGCCATCCTTGCCGGCCGTTTTTTCGCATTCCGCGAACAGAACTTCGATTTTTGCCTCCTCTCCGTCTGTTGCGCCATCGGTTTCCAGCAAATCAAATGCAAACGCCTCAAAATTCGGCAATACGCACTCAAATGCTTTCCACTTCAGCTCAACCAACAGCGGTGGATTTTCCGTCAAAACGCCCTGCCCCACTGCTTGCGCAATGAACGACTTGGCAATTATGCCGGAATTGTCTTTGGCCAGATTATCGGTCGTTAGAGCTGTGTCCGCAATCGGCTGAACCGGTAAACCGGCATTTTTCAGCTCACTTTGCATTGACAATATCAGCCAATTCACCACCAAATCCGCCGCGATGTTCCAATACCGCTTTGCATAAAACGGTAGATTTTTGGGAAAACGATGTCGCAGCACAATATGAAACAATTCGTGCAGCAAAACAAAGTTCAATCCCTCTTCTGGCAATTCCGCCAGCCTTGCCTCGTTCAGATACAAATGTAGTCCGTCCGTCGCCGCCAACTCCGTTTTTTCACTCCTCCATTTCTCCACTCGCGAACATAATTCGCCGAGAAACGGATAGATTTTACGCAGTTTTAGGCTAAAACGCGACAATTTGTATCGAAAAGGCATCGTGGAATACTTCGCCGTGTCCAATAAATCACCTCCTAAAATAGTTTTTTTGGATTCTTCGCTATTTGGTAATCTGCAAAGCCAAAAGCGGCGCACGGATTTTTGCCTCCGTATGCCGCTCATGCTTACTTCCCTCCATTATATCACACATCACTCAAAAGGTCAAGTATTATAATATTTTCCCAAGAAATTATCTCTTAACTCTCGAAAACTACCATCAAGAACACTTTGCCGAATCCTCGAAGTCAAATTAACCACAAAAAACTCATTATGAATGCTCGCCAGCGTAAACGCCAAAAGCTCGCCCGCCCGAAACAAATGCGACAGATACGCTCGCGTGATTCCGCCTTGGCAAACCGCGCACTGACACTCGCTGTCAATCGGAGCAAAATCCGTCTTATACTTTGCATTACCAATGTTCAATCTGCCCGAAAAGGTATAGAGCGCCCCGTTTCGCGCCTGCCGCGTCGGCGCCACGCAGTCAAAAGTGTCGATCCCTAGTTCCACGCCCGTAAAAATATCAATCGGCTCCGCCCCCATTCCCAGCCAATGCCTCGGCTTTTCATCTGGCAAAATCTCATCAACAATCTGCAAGAACTTTCGCGACTTTTCCGCCACATACATCCCGCCAATCCCAAATCCATCAAAATCCATTGAGGCGAAAAACCGTGCGCTCTTGGCTCGCAAATCCTCAAACTCACCACCTTGCACCACGCCGAACAGCGCCTGCGTATTCTCTCCGCGCACCAAATGTTCCGCGTTAAGTCGACTGTGTTCCGCCAAACTTTGGGCAGCCCAGTCGTGCGTAATCCGCAAAGTTTTCTCGGCATTTTCCCGCGCTGTGTCCGTCGAGCCGTAGCCAATCGGACAATCAAACGCCATATGAATATCCGCCCCAATCTGGTGTTGCGCCTGCATCGAAATCCTTGGCGAAATCGTCAATTTCTCTCCGTTAATATGGCTACGAAAAATCACTTCATCATTTTTTATCTTCACCTTCGGCAAACTCATAATCTGAAACCCGCCACTGTCCGTAAAAGTCGCCCCGTCAAACCCCATAAACTTTGCCAAGCCGCCAGCTTCAGCAATAACAGAAACCCCCGGCTGCAACATCAGATGATAAGTATTGCTCAAAATTGCCTGCCCGCCCAAATCTTGCACCTGCGGCACCGACATCGCCTTGACTGCCGCTTTCGTTCCCGCCACAATAAACGCTGGCGTCATAATTTTCCCGTGTGGCGTCGTAATCTCGCCCGCTCGCATCAAACCATTTTTCTTTTTAATCTCAAAGTCTAGCATTTTTTAGCACCTTTGCATAAATCTTTTCCATCTGTTCTAGCGAATTATCCAAAGCAAACTTCTCTGGCATCAGTGACTGCCTAACCACAGCGTTTTTACCGCTCATACTCCTATTGTAGCACACTTGGCTCAAAAAGTCAAGTTTTTCTACAACTTCCGCTCCATATCGGAGATCAAACAGTTGTTCCGGAGTAGCAAACTCGCGGTGTCCATCAATATCGCTCGCCAAAATTGGCGTCCCCACAGCCAACGCCTCCAATAGGTGCATACCCAGTCCTTCCTTGCGCGATGAAGAAATCTCCAAATCTAAACTTTCATAAAAATACTCAATCTGTGGCAATTTTTTGGTAATGATGCTGACACCATTTTCCAGACCAAAACGGCTGATAAAGCGCTTGATGCCGCCAATGTTTTTCCCCTCGCCCACCAACAGTAGTCGCAAATTGGGATTTTTAGCATAAGCGGCAGCAAAAATCTGCAGCAATTGCTTGTGATTTTTGCGATTTATCATCTCCGCCACGTAGCCAATCGCAAAGTCATCTGGTGACAGCCCAAGTTCTCGCCGAACTTTCGCTCTCTCCGCCGTCGATAAATGTGACCGAAACTTCGCCAAATCCACCCCTACCCCCGAAATCTGTCGCACCAGAGTCCGCTTGAAGTGCTTTTTCGCCAAAGCGTAATCACCACTGCTAATCGTCACCACCGCGTCAGTGTAAAAATTGCCCAAAAACCACTCAATCGGAAACCAAATCCAATCCACCAGCGACCCGTCAGCCTTAAATTGGAAGTGGTGCGCTGTGTAAATCAAAGGCTTATGGCCATCGGACTTTTTGCGACCGTTCGCCAATCTCGTAATCGCACTTGCTGTTGGTGTATGAGTGTGAATTAAATCATATTTCCTCTCTTGCAGTAACCTTCGCATCTGGAAAAACGCCCGAATATGGTTCCAAATCGCCCAAGGGTGCCGGTTAAAAGCTATCGTGAAGCTTTTGCGAACGTTTGCGATTTTCTCCGTTCCATCTGATGCGTAGTCAACAATTGCTCCTTCTGCACGCAACATTTTGATCAGTGGCTGGTTAAACTTCTGGAAATTGGCACGATGGCTGACAAATAAAACGCGCTTACCTTGGAAAATTGTCATAAATTGCCGTTTCTCTGTGATTTTTCATAAAATCTCGCAGGTCAATTTCCGCCAAAAACTCCGGCAAAATCTTCCCGCCGCTCACCAAGACCGCCGTAACATCAAAAAACCCAAACTCCGCAATCTCATCTGCACCGTGTTCACCAGCTGGCGGCCTAGCGCCCAAAAAATCTCGCCAATTGGTAATCTCAAACATAAAATCACAAGCGTCGTTTTCGTGCTTAAAGTTGCGATATTGCTGGATAAAGAGCAACCGTCCAACCTCTGCGCGCACACCTAATTCCTCCGAGAGTTCCCTCTTGCAAGCCTCAACCAAGCTCTCGCCCTCGTCAACTCCGCCCCCTGGCAAAGCCAAATGTTCCGCCACCGATCCGTCGGCACTCTTCCCACGCACCAAAAACAACTCCCCCGCGTCGTTCAGAATCAGACCGCGCGCCTGCAACCTAATTGGTGGTAAATATTTGCTCATTATGATATAATCATACTATGAATGACGAAAAAACACAAGTCCGCACGCGTTTCGCGCCCAGCCCGACCGGCTACATGCACGTTGGCGGCGTTCGCACTGCGCTTTTCACCTACCTTATCGCCAAGCATCTTGGCGGCGAATTCTTGCTCCGTATCGAGGACACCGACCAATCCCGCTACGTCGAGGGCGCAACCGAACTAATCTTCGATACTTTGAAGTGGATTGGGCTGGATTGGGACAATGAGCCAGTTTTCCAAACTTCGCGCAAAGACATCTACCTTAATTATGCTCAAAAACTGATCGCCAAAGGTCTGGCCTATGCCGATCCCTACACACCCGAAGAAGTCCAAAAGTTTCGCGAGGCAGACAGCCAAAACAAGCGCGCCTTTCTTTATCGCAATTATCGCCCAGCCAATCCGCCAAAATGGCAAATCGGCATGCCGCTCCGGTTTAAGCAAACCAACATCAAGCGCTGGGATTGGCACGACGAAGTCATGGGTGATCTTTCCGCAGGCGCCGAAGTTTTGGACGACATTATTTTGATCAAAAAGGACGGCTTGCCAACTTACAATTTCGCGCACATCGTCGACGATTACAAAATGGGCATCACTCACATTACTCGCGGTCAAGAATACTTGCCCAGCACACCCAACTATCTTTCAATCTACGAAGCCCTCGAAATCGAACGACCAAAGTTTGTCACAATTCCCCACATTTTGGCACCAACTGGTGGCAAGAAGCTCAGCAAGCGTGATGGAGCCAAATCTGTTACGGATTATCGTGATGAAGGCATTTTGCCCGAAGCCATGACCAACTTTTTGGCTTTTCTCGGCTGGAATGACGGCACCGAGCGGGAGATTTTCTCGCTGGACGATTTAATCAAAAGTTTCGACATCTCGCGCATCCACAATTCCGGCGCTCGCTTTGATGAACAAAAACTCATCTGGCTCAACGGTCAATGGTTGCGAAAAATCGACACAGAAGAACTATCAAAGCGCGCCGCAATTTTCTGGGGCAGCGAAGCCTTTGACGCCGCCATTTCGGACAATTATCGTCAGCAAGTCCTCGAACTGGTTCGCGATCGCCTCAAAACTCTCTCCGACTTGCCCATGATGACCGCCTATTTCTTCAAGGATCCGACAATCGACCTAAATCTCATCCAAAACGACAAAAAACTCAGCAAATTAAGCCAAGAAACCATCGCCAATTATCTCCAAAAGGCAATCCTCAAACTGAACGCCCTTGAAGATTGGTCTGCCGAAAACCTACAAAACTCGCTCAATGATTTGCTCATAGAACTGGCGGAGAAGCCTGCCGTCCTCTTCTCGCTCATTCGCATTGCTCTGTCTTTCGCACCGTTCAGCCCGCAACTCAACCAAATGATGGCACTTCTCGGCAAAGACACCGTCTTGGCGAGGTTGAACAAGGTTGCCGACGCCATAGAGAACAACTAGACGTTTGACAACAAAAATTACCCATGATATAATAGAAGATATGTTTCTAAAATATCTACGAAAATACTGGCTGCAAATTGCCGCGCTCCTCGTTGGGCTTGGTTTGCAAGTTTGGAGTTCTTTGGCGCTGCCGGAATACATGGCGAACATCATCAACAACGGCATCATGAACGGTCAAAAGGACGCCATCTGGCAAGAAGGCGTGCGTATGCTCGGCGTGGCGGCAGTCGGCGGCGTTGGCATGGTTATCGCTGGCTTTTTTGCTTCATACATCGGCTCAAATCTTGCCAAAAACCTGCGCGACGATGTTTTTGCCAAAGTTCTGTCTTTCGGCATCAACGAGATCGATAATTTCTCGACCGCTTCGCTCATCACTCGCACCACCAACGACATCACCCAGATCCAACAGGTCACCATCATGACCCTGCGTATGATTTTGCAAGCCCCGCTCATGGCCGTCGGTGCAATTTTTCAGGCTTTCCGCACCGCTCCCAGCATGAGCTGGATCATGTGGTTGGCCGTCGCAGCGCTCTTGGTCTGCATCATCGCCGCCATGGTCATTGCTCTGCCAAAGTTCAAGCTAACCCAAAAAGCCACCGACAAACTCAACCAACTGGCTCGCGAAAACCTCACCGGTCTTCGCGTTATTCGTGCCTTCAACGGCGAAAAGCGCGAAGAAAAGCGTTTCAATGGCGCAAATCAGGAACTCGCGGGGCTCAACTTTTTCACCGGCATCACCATGGGCACGGTCTTTCCAATAGTCTCGATCATCATGAAGCTCGTGCCACTGCTCATCGTCTGGGTTGGCGCCCATCGCATCATCGAAAGCGGTCTCATGATCGGCGACATGCTCGCCTTTATGCAATACGCCATGCAAGTCATCATGTCCTTTATGTTCTTGTCCTTTGGCTTTATTATGGTGCCTCGCGGGGTTGTGTCGTGGAAGCGTTTGGCAGAAGTCCTTGGAACAAACTCAAAAGTCAAATTTGTCAAATCATCTGTCAAAACGGCGGAAAATTTGGAAACAACTGCCCCACTTTTGCAATTCAGCAATGTCAGTTACGCCTATAACGGAGCCGAAGAAATGGCCATTTCCAAAATCACTTTTGAGTTGGCTGCGGGCGAAACTTTGGCAATTATCGGAGGAACTGGCGCCGGCAAAACCACAATTCTTAATCTAATCATGCGCTTTTTTGACGCAACCGAGGGCGAAGTTCTGCTCAGCGGCGCGAGTGTCAAAAATCTTTCCGAGTCCGATTTGTCGGACAAAATTGGCTTTGTCCCACAGAAAAACTTGCTCTTTGCTGGAACAGTCCGCGAAAATATGAAACTCGGTAACGACAAGATTACCGACGCAGAAATCAAAAAGGCGCTAGCTAACTCCATGTCCGACGATTTTCTCAAAGAAAAAGAAGGTTTGGAAACGCCAGTCGCCCAAAACGGCGCCAATTTCTCTGGCGGTCAAAAGCAGCGCCTTTGCATCGCTCGTGCCTTGGCGAAAAATCCCGAATTACTAATTTTTGACGACAGTTTCTCGGCGCTCGATCTCAAAACCGATGCTGCGGTGCGCGAAAACTTGGGCAAACATTACAAAAATCTCGCCAAAATCATCGTAGCCCAACGCGTCAACACCATCAAACACGCCGACAAAATCATGGTCATTGACGGTGGCAAAGTCGTTGGCTTTGGCGAACATTTTTCACTACTCAAAAGTAACGCTACTTATCGCGAAATTACCCGCTCGCAATTTTCCGAAGACGAATACGCAGAAGAAATACGAAAGGCCCATAATGCATAACGACAAAAAACCACAGGAAAAGCCGGCTAATCTCAAATTGGCCATCAAAAGGCTACTCAAATCTTTGGCAGAATATAAGTTCTGGGTCATTCTGACAATTGTCCTCGCCATTGCATCGACCGTTTTCGCCATCGTCGGACCAAAGATTTTAGGAACCATCACCACCGATGTCGCAACCGCGCTCATGACTGCGGCAAAGACACAATCCGCCATCGTCTTCAACTTTGACAGCATCGCCAAGACTGCCCTCTTCTTGCTCGCTTTGTATATTTTCAGCCTCGTCACCGACCTTTTATCAAACATCATCATGTCCTATGTCACAAAAAAGTATACGCTCAAACTCCGTGCCGAAATTAGCCAAAAAATCAACACCCTGCCAATTCGCTATTTCGACAAACACAAGTTCGGTGATACTCTTGCCCGCGTCACCAACGATGTCGACACCATCGCCACCTCTCTCAACCAATCTTTGAGTCAAATGATTTCGTCAGTCGTCACTGTCGTTGGTATTTTAATCATGATGCTTTCCATCAGTTGGCAGTTAACGCTGGTCGCCATCGCAACTTTGCCGCTTTCCATGGGCTTCATCGGAATTATTACGAAGAAATCACAAAAGTTCTTCAAGGGCGTCCAAGAGCAAACCGCTGATGTTACGGCGCAGGCCGAAGAAGTCTACGCCGGCCACAGCGTTGTTCGAGCCTTCAACGCTGGCGCTGACATGGAAAAAAAGTTCTATCAAACCAGCCATAACCTCCAAAAATCTTCGCTCAAATCGCAATTCCTGTCTGGCTTAATGCATCCTATCATGAACTTCATCGGCAACCTCGGCTATGTCGCAGTCGCCATTGTCGGAGGCGGTCTCGCCATCGATGGCAAAATCTTGCTCGGTGACATCCAAGCCTTTATCCAATATGTCTCACAATTCAACCAACCCATCGCCCAAGTCGCCCAAATCGCCAATCTCTTGCAATCAACTCTTGCTGCATCTGATCGCGTTTTTGATTTCCTCGAAGAAACCAACGAACCCACTCTCGAAGAATACTTGCCCATGCCAAAGCAAATCAAAGGCGACATCGAGTTTCGCAATGTTGTTTTCCAATACGACGACGCCGACCAACCAACTATCAACAAGCTATCTTTCAAGGTCAAAGCCGGACAAAAAGTCGCCATCGTTGGGCCAACTGGCGCCGGCAAGACAACGCTAATCAACTTGCTCATGCGCTTTTATGATTTGGACAGTGGTCAAATCTTGCTCGACGGACAAGACATTGCGCAAATGAAACGTAGCGACATCCGCCAGCAATTCGGCATGGTCTTGCAAGATACTTGGCTCATGAGCGATACCTTGCGCAACAACTTGCGCTACGGCAAGCCGACCGCCACCGACGCCGAAATCATGGAAATCGCCGAAGCCGCTGGCATCAAGCACCTCATTGAATCTATGCCAAAGGGTCTATCCGCCCAAATCGACGAAGACACCGAAAGCGTCAGCGTCGGCGAGAAGCAGCTCCTGACCGTCGCCCGTGCCATGCTCGCCAACGCCCCCATGATGATCCTCGACGAGGCTACCTCCAACGTTGACACTCGCACCGAGGAAATCATCCAACGCGCCATGGAGAATCTCACCTCTGGCCGCACCAGCTTCGTCATCGCCCACCGCCTCTCCACCATTCGCGATGCCGACCTCATCTTGGTCATGAACCATGGCGATGTCATCGAACAAGGCACTCACAAACAACTCATCGCACAAGGCGGCTTCTACGCCGACCTCCACAACTCCCAATTCAGCGAAGAAGCCGAGTAGAAATCTGTCATCTTTTATGGTATAATGGTTTTATGAACATCTCTTTTGTCATCCCAGTTTACAACGAAGCCAGCGGCATTTTTGATTATGTCACGCGTCGCCTCATGCCGCAAATCGAAAAATCCGCTCACGAGCAAAAATACAGTTTCGACATCATCTTTGTCAACGACGGCTCAAAGGACAAAACTTTGCAAGAACTCTACAAACTCTCCGACCAATTCAAGCAAGTCAAAATCGTCGCCCTCTCGCGCAATTTCGGCAAAGAACTCGCCCTCACCGCCGGCATCGACCAAGCACTAACCAACTCCGATACCGACGCCATCCTCACCATGGACGCCGACGGTCAACAACCGCCCGAATATATCCCGCAATTTATCCAAAAGTTGCAGGAAAACCTCAGCAAAAACGGCAACCAAACCGAAATCATCACCGGCGTCCGCGAGAAATATGGCAAACACGGACTCGTCGCCAAACTCGGTTCCAAACTTTTCTATTGGATGTTGTCGCTTTTCGGCAGCAAAACCTCCCTCACCGGCGTCACCGACTTCCGCCTCATGACCCGAAGCATTGCCGAAAAGTTCTCCGGACTCACCGAACACAACCGCATCACTCGCGGCCTCATCGACTGGCTCGGCTACCCGCAAGATTACATCACCTACCCCTACGGCAACCGTCAATTCGGCAAACCCTCGCAAAGTTTCCGTAAGCTCTTCGGCCTGGCCATCGACAGCTTCGTCTCGCTTTCGCCCGCCCCGCTCTTCATCTTCGCTTGGATCGGCGTTTTCATCACGGTTTTGTCTGGATTTTTGGGCATTTTCGCCCTCATCCAGCAAGGCATCCTCGGCGACCCGCTCGGGCTACACTGGTCGTGGTTAATGCTTTTCATGTCCTTCCTCATCGGCCTTGTCCTCATCTCGCAGGGCGTCACGGCGCTCTATATTGCCCAAATCCAAAGCGAAGTCCTCGGTCGTCCGCTTTATTTAGTCAACAAATCCGCTTCACGGAGAATAACAGATGAAACTCATCGCAGCCCTCGGTAACGGCGCCGCCTACAAACACACTCGCCACAACCTCGGCGACGAAGTTTTGCAGTTTTTGCTGGCGAAACCGGATTTTGTCAGCCAAATCGAGCAAATTCTCGGCGACAAAGTCAAGTTTTTACTACCCGAAGGCTTTTACAATCTGTCGGGCGAGTGGATTTCCCGCGAAGCCCGCTTTTACAAAATCAACATTTCGCGCGATTTATTAGTCATTTGCGACGATTTTTATCTCACTTTTGGCGACTTGCGCCTGCGTATGAACGGCTCAGCCGGCGGCAACAATGGCCTAAAATCCATCATAGCCCATCTTGGCACCAACAACTTCGCCCGCCTCCGCCTCGGCACAGATGACGGCACCAAAGCCCAAACCGACGCCGACGCCTTCGTCCTCAGCCGTTTCAGCTACGATGAACAACAAAAACTCCCCGAAATCGCCCTAAAAACCGCCACCAAACTCCGCGAATGGGCAGGATTAGTTAAGAACTATTGATAATCCCCGCAGCGCCGCAGGCGCGTGTAACGGCGGATTATCTGCGTTTTCGTAGAAAACGCTTGACTTTTCAGGCAAAGTATGCTATAATAGAAGCATACAGACTACAAAATAGCCTGTCGCACTCAGGTTCTGAGTGAAATTAAAAATCTACCAAACAAGGAGGATGCTTCAATGAGCATTAGTAAAAAAACGGCAGCGGCCTTAGGGTTGTTAGCACTCGTCATCTTGGTGTTCTTTATCGGTTGTTCCTCTAAAAATGGAACTTCCAGCACTTCGGCAGAGGCCGGATACAACTATTCTGACTATGTCGATTCTGAAAGAGAAGCCGAAAGACAGGCGGAAGAAGAACTGATGGAAGGCGTCCGTCAAGTAGGTATTGACTCTCGCGCAGAAGAAATTGCGTGGTGGAGTTACATCAACAACCACGGTGTGCTGAGCTACCCAGAGTATTTCGACGGCGACGACAAGGAAATCTACGAACGCGCCGAAGTAAAATTGTCGGAAATGTTAGCGGAGAATCCGCTCGACGACCCCGATAATCCATGGCTCGCCTATGAGGAAAGCCGCAGATTGCACAACGAAATCATCCCTGACGATGGCTTCGACGCGCCAATGATTGGCGGGATGCATATTGGCTTTAACCAATATGCAAACATTATCCAGTGCTATGACTATTTTAACTGGACGATGAAGTATTCCGAGCAACAAGCGGCCGTTTTTGCAGCAGCCATGTTTAAGGCGTCCTACGCCGATGAAGATGCCTGCACTGCCGATGAGGGTTCCTTTGGCTTGTTTATGCTCAGCGGAAGTCGGCTCGACGAGCTCAAATCCACCTACCCTAAAAGTTATCAAACGGTAACCACGCAGTTGCGTTTTATCGGTTCGGATAACTCTGGTTGGAGCGGTGGTAAAAGCTTCGACAGTCTTCGTGAAAGCGAAACCGTTGAGGAAGCATCAAAGCTAATCTGCAAGAACTTCTTGCGGTTCCCGCAAGACGAAACCGAGAGTGTCTCGGCAATAGCCTATGACATCCTTGCAATGTTTGGTAAATAATTTTTTATCTCAAACAACAAATTGTCGTCCACAGCCAGTGGGCGCTTTTTGTTGAGTTTGGAAATTAGGTTGCGAAAAGCGCTGTTAATTATTTCTTATCATCTCTCTCGCGAAAACTAAACTCAATCGGCGTCCCCGAAAACTCAAAATGCTCGCGAAAAGTCCGCTCAAGATAGCGCTTGTATGACCAATGCAAGAGCTTCAAGTTTGAGCCATGAATCACAAACCAAGGCGGATTTACATCTGTTTGCACGCAATAACGCAGCTTCGGCATGGTGTTTTTCAAGCCTGCCGGTGGGTGTTTTGATGTTGCTTCTAGCAAAACTTTATTCAGCTCATTAGTTTTTATCTCACGTTTACGATTTTCCATAATCTGCTCCGCCAGTTCCAAAAGCTTCGTGACATTTTTGCCCGTCATACTACTCGTGAAAATCACCGGAGCAAATGGTGCAAAATTAAAATCTTCGTGCAATTCTCGCAAAATATTATCCGTCATTTCGGCATCCACCAAATCCCATTTTGACAACACAAAGACCAAACCCTTCCCCGCATCCTTAATCTGCCCCGCCAAGTTCTGGTCAAAGGCATTGTGTGGCTCGGTCGCGTCAATCATCAAGAGGCAAATGTCGCTTTCTTCAATCGCGCTCAGAGTTCGCAGCGCCGAAAACTTTTCAATCCCGACTTCCTGCTTGCCCTTTTTGCGCACGCCCGCCGTATCCAAAATCTCAATTGTCTTGCCGTTGTATTTTATCGAAACCCTGTTAATGTCGCGCGTCGTGCCCGAAAGATTCGCCACAATCGCCTGTTGCTTATTCGCCAAAGTATTAAACAACGACGATTTACCAACATTTGGTCGCCCGATCAGGGCAATCTTCACATCTGGTTCAATAAACGAACTTGAAACAACAGGTAAATTACTGACAATCTCACGCAAAACTTCGTCAATCCCAATATTATGCTCCGCTGACACCTTAAAAACCTGCCGAATACCTGTTCGCGAAAACTCGTCAACCGACAAACTGTCTCGCAAATCCGATTTATTCGCCAAAAGCAACACCGGCTTCTTGCTTTTTAGCGCCACACGGATCAAGTTTTGGTCTTTTTGGTCAAGATATTTGGTGCTATCGGTCGTAAAAAGTATCAAATCGGCGTTGTTGACCGCATCGTCAATCTGGTCTTGAATCGAACTCTCAAACTCATCCGTTGGCTTCTTTAATCCCGCCGTGTCAATCAGCAGAAACGAACTCCCATCAAACTCAACCCTCTTCTGCACACTATCCCGAGTCGTTCCTTCCTCACGTGCCACGATCGCCGCTCGCGATCTGGTAATCCGATTAAAAAGTGACGATTTGCCCACATTGGTCTGCCCAATCAAAGCAACAACAGGTAATGCCTTCATACTCCCATTATATCACACATCGCTCGAAAAGTCAAGTTTTCTAATCTTGCCGCTTTCCAAATTGCTCAAATGATATTTCCCAAAATCCGTCCTATGTAGTGCCACAACGGTATAACCCAATGCCCCAAAACTGCGCCGAATCTGGCGATTTCTGCCTTCATGCATCGTAACCTGCCATTTTTTGCGCCCCTCGCCAATCTCCGCTAAGCCCAATTTTGACAAACCATCTGGTAATTCTATGCCAAAATCCGCCAACATTTGTTGGTGCAGCGGCGCCAAAGGTTGATCCAGCGTAGCTTCGTAAACCTTGACTTTCTCGAACTTCGGGTGGGTCATTTGCAATGTAAAATCTCCATCGTCGGTCAGTAAAATCAATCCGGAACTTTCCTTGTCCAATCGCCCCACCGTTTTGAGCAACTTATATTCGTCTGGCAATAATTCATATAATGTCGGTGCGTTATCCTGCGCCTTGCGCGAAGAAACATAGCCAACTGGTTTGTTGAGCATAATGTAAGTGAAAGCCGTTTTCGGCACAATCAAAACCCCGTCCAGAAAAACCTTGTCGCCATCAGTAAATCGCTCTCCCAATTTCGCCACGCGCTCTCCGACTGACACCTTGCCTGCGGCAATAAGGTCGTCGGCTTCACGCCGCGATACTCCCGTCTGCTCGGCAATAAACTTATTGAGCCGCATTTTGGTTTATCTGCTCGGTTGGCGTTGTTGGCTGACCATAGACAAAATCCTGTTGCGAAACCGCAGGTGCAACACTTGCCGCTGGCGTAGCAACCTCTATTTGCGCTTGCGGTTGTGCCACCGCCACCTGCGGTTCTGTTGGGTTTGGCGTCGCTGGCGCCGCCAACAATTCCTTGACCGTCGCCACAATGTCGTCAATGCCTGTCTGCGACTTGACCAAATAGCGATCAGCGCCCAATTTCTCGCCGCGCTGCCTTTGGCTTTCGTCGTTGAGCGCTGTCAACATCACGATTTTCAACTTTGCCGTCTCTGGTGTCGAGCGCAAAATATCCAGCATATCAAACCCGCTGATTCGCGGCATCATCACGTCGCTCAAAACCAAATCCGGCTTCTCCGCTAAAACCTTACCAAGAGCGTCCTCACCGTCGTTCGCCGTCACCACATCGTAACCCTCGGCGTTCAGCCGCACGCCGTAAATCTCGCGCAAGTTGTTGTCGTCCTCGACCACCATAATTTTTGTCATCCTCGACTCCTCCTATATTTCGTTAATTCTATTGTATCAAAGAACTTATATTTTTACAAGCCCAAAATCGTTTTCTTCGCACAGATTTTGGCTAATTTCATCAATATTGTTCAGCTGCTTCACGTTTGGGTTCAGAATATTGTTCGGGTCAAACTGTCGCTTGACGAATTGGTTGACTTCGCGCCCAAAATCGTTGTAAAGGTTAGTCGAAGACAGCGAAAGCAGCCTCCCCTCGCCTGCCTCACCCGCCAAATGCCCACCACAACTGTTGACAAAGTGGCTATATTCGCGCACAAAGCGAAAAACTGGTTGCTTGTCAGGTCTTTCCAAGTCAAACTTCGGTCGGACGCTGTAAAGATTGGTCAGCAGCGACCCAAAAACTGGCATCTCATTGTCGAGCAGTCGCTCCAGTCGTTTCAGCCCGTTCCAATATTTTTCCAGCGCAGTCGTCGGCACCAAAACTCCGTCGCACAATGTCGTTTTATTTTCAGAATTAACGGACAAATCCACAAAATTGTTAAACCAACTTTGTGTGAAGTTATCATTTTCACTTGTCGCAAAGGCAATCTCGTTTTGTGCCAACAATTTAGCCAGCCGTCCAACTTTACGACCACGCACTCGCGCCGACATATCATCAAACCCAATCAAAGCCACAACGGTTCCGCGTTCAACATCCGTTAATTTATCAAAAATCTTGCCCAAATCTTTTGCTTCACCAAAAATCCTCGCATCAAAAATGTTAAAAATCGACGGCTCCTCACTCAAAATATAATCTGCGAGAGAAGTCAGTTGTTTGACACTCTCGAACCTCACCGCCACTAAATCCGGCACCGGGCCCAAATAGTCGGCATACAAAATCGCTTCGGTAACAATCCCCAGAGTTCCCTGCGAACCAAGGAACAGCGGCAACAAATTAAACCGACCGTTCTCCGCAATCGTTCGCGCCAAAAACGGCGCATAGCCAGCGTTTCCGGCTCGTTCCTTCGCCAAATTATCCAATTCCGCTTTGTTCTCGTTCGCAAACGCAAGCAAATTAGCGCCAATCTTTTCCGCGAAAGTAGCGCTACTTTCGGCAGACGGCATTTTGCGCACATGCTGCGACTTGGTGTGCAAAATCGAGCCGTCAGCCAACACTGCCTCCACTTGCATCAAATAATCCGACAAGCGACCCAGCCGAAACGGCGCCTGCCCACCGAGATTGTTCGCAATCAAACCACCAATTGTGTGATTTTGGTCGTTTAATTCTGGACTTTCAACCCCCGTTAGCGTCAACGGCAAGCAAAGTCCGTGCGTGAACAGCGCTTTGTTCAGCTCGCCCAGCGTTACACCAGCCTGAACATGGATCAGCCTTTGACGCGGGTCGACATCAATGATGCGGTTCATCTTGCTCCGCATATCCAGCAAGATTCCTTCGCCAATCGCCGCACCAGTCTTGTCGTTACCGCTACCTCGCGCCGTCACGCCGATATGATGCCCCTTGAGAGCCAGTTGATTCGCCAGCATCACTGTTTTGCAAATGTCCAAAACGTTTTCCGGACAAACTACGACCTCTGGCGTCATCTCCAAGACGCTTTGGTCTCGCGAAAATTCCGCCAAAACATCAGCCTCGCTATACGCGCTGCCCACCAGATATTTATTCAAATATTGTGCCAATCGGCTACTCATCCTATTATTCACCCCCACTCTTATACTCTATTCTATCACACCCTACCTAGTTTTGACAAGGCTTTTTCGCCACTTTTCGTCTGATTTTATGTCTAATAGGTCAGCCACAGTTGCAGCGATATTCGTCAAGCCGGAACATTCGCCTTGCTCAACTATGTATTTTGCAGCATTTTCGGTATTATCATAAAAGTAACATGGCACTAAGTTGGTTGTATGTGATGTCACAGTGACTTTTTGTCCATTTTCATTAATAGCAAACATCTTTTCGGCGTTACCGTGGTCTGCCGTGACAATCGCCATCCCGCCTAAATCATCAATCACTGGCAAAATCCGTGACAGAGCTTCATCGACCGCCTCAATCCCCTCAATTGTCGCCTCAAAGTTGCCAGTGTGTCCAACCACATCTGGATTTGGGAAATTAACCCGCACGAAATCATAGTGTTTTTTAGTAATTTCGTCGATTAGCTTGTCGGCAATTTCTGCCGATTTCATCCATGGGCGCTGTTCGAACGGCACGATGTCGCTTGGAACTTCCAAATATGTTTCCAAACTTTCGTTAAACTTATTGGCGCGATTGCCGTTGAAGAAATATGTTACGTGTCCGAACTTTTGTGTTTCAGAAATCGCCAATTGCCTTAAGTCGTCTTTCGCAATGATTTCTCCCAAGGTATTAGTGAAAACTGGTGGTGCAATCAAGAATCGCTTTGGAATATGTTTTTCCGAGTCATATTCCAAAAGGCTAGCAAACTCCACTTTTGGCACAAAAACTCGGTCGAACTTGTCAAAATCTGCTCCGGTCTCAAATGCTAATGCTAATTCCTGCGCACGATCGCCGCGAAAGTTAAACAAAATCACACTATCGCCATCCACAATTTTACCAACCGGTTTACCCTTTTCTGCGATCACAAACGGTGGTAAATCTTGGTCAATAATGCCGGTCTTTTCCTCGCGATAAGCCTCAATTGCTTCTGCTGCACTCACAAATTGCCGCCCCTCACCTAAAACATGTGTCCGCCAACCCTTACCAACCATAGCCCAATTTGCGCCATACCTGTCCATGGTAATACTTTGTCGTCCACCGCCATCAGCAATTTGGTAGTCAAACCCACCGTTCCTAGCCAAAGCCAATACTTTTTCTAGCTCGCCTACATATTCCAGTGCCGAAGTTGGCGCTACATCTCGCCCATCTAGCAAAATATGCACTCGAACTTTTTTGACACCCTCATTTTTTGCCTGATCTATCAGAGCAAAAAGATGCGAGATATTAGAATGAACTCCACCATCGCTCAAAAGTCCAATAAGATGCAAGGTCGAATTATTGTCCAGAACATTTTTGATCTCACTTTTCCAAACCTCGCCCTGCCAGATGCTACCAGTTGCAAAAGCTTGGTCGATAATCGCTGCGCCTTGCTGGTAAATCCGCCCTGCGCCAATCGCGTTGTGTCCGACTTCACTATTGCCCATATCTTCATCGCTCGGTAATCCAACCGCAGTCCCGCTCGCCTTGAGTTTCACCCATGGATAATTATCGCGCAAATTCCACAACGTTTCACTGTGTGCTGCCATAACCGCATTTCCAACCGTGTCCTGCGACAGCCCATATCCATCTATAATAATTAAAACCACTGGTCCCTGATATTTCATCTTTTCCTCCTAATCTTGCTCTAATTATAACATACTTAACTTTTTGCACCAAAAATGTGGCTATATCCTGCGCTTTCGAGAGCACACGCCAACAATGACTGGCAAGAAAAAAGGCAATGTCGATACCGACATCGTTTTTCTCATCATGTCCAAACTTTATAAAAAAGAAGATTTCGACAAAGTTATTCTTGTTTCGGGAGATGGCGATTATAAACGAATGGTCAGCTTCCTTATCGAGGAAAACCGCTTTGCCAAGCTGATTGTTCCTAGCCGCCATCATATGTCTTCGCTTTATAACAAAGTTGACTCCACTTTTGTTGATGCGCTGGATGCCAAAGGCAAGAAGTCCCTGCTCGAATACAAAAAACGCAAGAAATGGCCCAAATAAAAACAGGCTCGTCTGGGGTATTAACCTTTGATCTGCCTGCATCGTAATATACCCTCATTATATCAAATCGGAAAGCGTTTGTCAAGTGTTTTTGATTTCACATATGCATTGCGAGGTGGAACATAAAGTGGTATAATATAACTATGATCTACATGTTTTACGGCACAGATTCCGCGTCCAAGCAGGCGCGCATTGCCGAACTTTTTGCAAAGTCGAAAGCCGAAAAGGAAATTCTCGCAAGCGACGAAATCGAAAGCCCCAGTTTTCTGATGAGTTTCTTGTTGAACTCTAGTCTTTTCTCGGACCAACGTTTTGTTATTCTGCAAAATATCAGCCAAAAATCCGAACTCGCCAATTATGTCATTGACAATTTTGACAACGTCAAGAAAATCCCCAACATCACCCTCATTTTCTCCGAAAGCGAACTTGATCGTCGCGGCGTTTTTTATAAGACCTTTGGCAAAACGGCCGAAGAATTCGTCATCACCGAAAACGTCTTAAACGAGAAGCTCAATCTGCCGCAAACTTTCATGGGCGAAACCTTTTCTTTGACAAACAACATTTTGCGCGGTCAAAACGCCAAGGCCTTGCAAATCATTTCCAAAATCGAGCAAGCCAACTTTGGCAGTGACGACGAAGCCTTTCGACTTTTTGGTTTAATCTCCACGCAACTTTTGCAATTTTTGATGATAAAATCCGCTGACGGAAAAACCTCTCTCACAAAAATCGCTTTGGACATGAACGCCAAAAGCGACTACGCTCTCAAACAACTCCAAAACGCCGGCGCCAAATTATCGCGAAAAGACGCACAAAAACTCACGAAACTCGCTGCCGATTTGGACAAAAAACTCAAAACTTCCGAAATCAAGCCTTGGCAAGCCGTCAAGCGATTGTGTGCGGGGATATAATTTTTATGGACAAAGACATCGAAAAGTTTTGGCAAAAACAAACTGATAAACCGCTCTTTCCGGACATTCTTTGGAATAAGCCCGAACAACGCACCCATGCTGGTCGCTTGGGTATTATTGGCGGCAACCGTCTCGGCTTTTTTGCCGTGGCAAAATCCGCTGAGGCGGCGTACCAAAACGGTGTTGGCGAAGTCAGAGTTTTATTGCCCGACGCGCTACGCAACAATCTTAAAAATCTCAAAAATTGCGAAATCGCCTTTGCTCCCAGCACCGAAAGCGGTAGTTTCGCCAAAGATGCCATATTAGACGCGCAGGCTCTCGGCGATTGGTCGGATTTGCTTTTGATCGTCGGCGACCTTTCACGCAATTCCGAAACTGCCATTTTTGTCGAAAAAGTTTTGATCGAAAATCCCACCAAGCCGATTTTGCTGACCCGCGATGCCGCTGAGCTGTCGCTCCCCAGCGCCACCGCGTGGTTGCAAAATCCCAATCTCACCTTTTTCTCTCCGCTCGCCGGACTGCAAAAACTCTTCCGCGCCATCTATTACCCCAAAGTCATCACTTTCTCCATGCCCATCATGACTCTCATCGAAACCCTCCACAAATTCACTATCTCCTACCCCACCAGCATCATAACAGTCCACCAACAAGTCGGGCAAGAGCCGTATTTTCTCGTCGCCAAAGACGGCAAAATCATCACCATGTCCATCCGCTACGCCAAACAATCCATCATCTCACCTTGGCTGGGCGACCTTTCCGCCAAAATCTCCAATTTTCTCATCTGGAACCCAACCCATCAACTCGAAGCCATCACCACCGCCCTTTTGCCATAAGCATAAGTATGATATAATATATCCATGGGCATCAAAAGTTTTTTCCAGTCTTTATTCAAGCCTCGCGATCACGGCGCGCAAAGCTTGTTTTCACCCAACGGTCGCTTGGAATTATTTTTCAATTTAGACAACGGCAAACCTTTTTATTCAGTCAAAAAGGACGGCAAAGACATGGTCAAAAAATCTTTTCTTGGTTTTGATTTCACCAACCTCGCGCCCATAAAAAGCGGACTAAAAGTCATTCGCACTCATCGCAAATCGTTTGACGAAACTTGGACTATGCTGGTGGGTGAGCAAGAAAAAGTCCGCAACAACTACAACGAGCTAGCAATTTATTTGAGCGAAAGCGAAGGTTTGCGGCGCATCATGACTTTGCGTTTTCGCGTCTTTGACGATGGCTTTGCTTTTCGTTACGAGTTTCCGATGCAGGATGCTGGCGTCGACGAAAAAAAGCATTCATGCGAGTGGATCATCTCCGACGAACTGACCGAATTCAACATTGACATTAACTCCGAAACTTGGTCAATCCCCGCTTACCAACCCGACCGTTACGAATATTTGTACGAGAAAAAACCAATTTTCGAGCTCGAAAAGTTTCGCCACACGCCGTTCACCATCAAAACTCCAACCGGGCATTATCTCGCCATCCACGAAGCCGCGCTTTATGATTACGGCTCAATGACTTTGGGGCTGAACGAAAATAAAAAACTCCAATCCGACATCACGCCGCTTTCCGACGGCTCGCGCGCCCATATCAAATTGCCTTTTAACACGCCGTGGCGCACCGTCCTCGTCGCACACTCAGCAACCGAACTCCTAAAATCGCGCATGATGTATAACCTCAACGACAAGCCGCACAAAGATTTCAATTGGGTTAAACCGATCAAGTTCCTCGGCATTTGGTGGGCCATGTTCGTCGGGGAATTTTCTTGGGCAACCGGCGATCGCCACGGCGCCACAACCGAACATGCCTTGGAATATATCGACTATTGCGTCCGTCTCGGCATTTCCGGACTTTTGATCGAGGGTTGGAACAAAGGTTGGGACGGCACGTGGATCGACAACGGCGATCTTTTTGACTTCACCACGCCAACCGACGATTTTGACATCAAAAAAATCACCGACTACGCGCGTAGTCAAAATGTCGAAATTATTGGGCATCACGAAACTGCCGGCGCCGTCAAGAATTACGAAAAACAGTTACCCAAAGCTTTGGATTATTACAAAGAGTTTGGCATAGACTACATCAAACTGGGCTATGTTGGTTCACGCATGAACGCCCGCAGTTATCACGACACACACGGCGAGTTTCATCATTCGCAATTTGGCGTGCGTCATTACCAAAAAATTGTTGAACTCGCAGCCGAGCGCAAAATCTGCCTCGACATCCACGAGCCCATCAAAGGCACCGGCATCGAACGAACTTTCCCCAATTTGCTAACGCGCGAAGGCGCTCGTGGCCAAGAATACGAAGGCGGCGGAATAACTCCGGAACATTTTGTGACTCTGCCTTTCACTCGCGGCCTTGCCGGTGGTTTTGACATGACACCAGGGCTTTTCGATTTGACCAATTTCATGCGTTTAACCACCTCGACCTTAGCGCGCCAACTTGCCTTCTATGTTTGCATTTGGCACGGCGGCTTGCCCATGATCGCCGACCGTCCCGAGCAATATTTGGAATACCAAGATGGCTTCCAAGTTATCAAACCAGCCTTCAAGTTTTTGCAAGATGTGCCAGTCAACTTCTCCCGAACCATTCCCCTGCTCGGCGAAATTGGCGAGTTTTTCGTCACGGCTCGGCAAGATCGCGATAGCAAAAATTGGTTTATTGGCGGGTTGACCGACCAGCAACCACGTAAGTTTTCCTTGTTTTTAGATTTTTTGGACAGCGACACCGAATATGAAGCGACCGTTTACGGCGACGAAGAATTCGCCCATTACCGCGACAACCCCTATGGTTTCAAGATTTCATCGCAAAAAGTCAAAAAAGGCGACTATCTTCCAATCTTCATGGCTTCTGGCGGCGGTGTAGCAATTTCGCTAAAAGTTTAGTTTTTATTATTTCTTTGGTTTTGTAATATTGGCTTCGCGGTCATAAAACGGCAAAACCACTTTTTCATCAACTTTTCTTGCTAATTTTTCCGTTGCTTTCTCTCGCCAATCTTCGCCAGTTTCGCCCACAATCGGCACGCCGAGCGCATCCGCCAACGAATTTGCAACTGTGATACCAATGCGTAGTCCCGTAAAACTCCCGCCACCACGAAAAACCACCACGCCAGAAATCTCTGAAAGTGGCGTTACCTCTATAATTTTTCCGAGCAACTTTTGTGCCAATTCGCGCCCTGCCTCCCAGCGAAAAATCTCATCATCCAACCAAATCTCACAAATCGCACTATCGGTTTTTAGCCCCAAAATGCTCACGCGATTTTCTCCAAGGTTATTTTTCGCGCATCTTTCTCCATGGAGATTTTCGCTCGCCAATACGGTCGCGGCAAAAAGTTCAACACCGACCCACCCCACTCAATGACCACAAAAAGTTCATTAAAAATATCTTCGCGCAGCTCATCACCCATAATTCCCACGTCGTCACCCAGCCGATAAAAATCATAATGCGACAACACAGTGTCTCCATTTTCGTCTGCGTATTTCTTATTCACCACAAAACTCGGGCTAGTAATCTCATCCGAAATACCCAAAAACTCACCAATCCCGCCACTCAGCGTCGTTTTCCCCGCTCCCAAATCTCCGCCGAGCAACAAAACCCCGTCATTTTGCGCAATCTCCGCAATCTTTCGCCCAATTTCGCGTGTTTCATCTGTTGTTTTTGCATAAAAAGTATAGTCCATACCCCCATTATATAATGCTTTGCACTAAATGTCAAATGTTCACCATCTGTAAATGCGACTTTTTGTGCGAAAGGTATTGACTTTTTAAGCAATGTGTGCTATAATAGAAGTATACGGTCGCAATCAAACCGTATATACGGATATTTTTATGGAACACTCAAAAATTTTTGCACTCGGCATTATGCCACTTGACTTCTTATTTTAAATAGTATATAATAATGTTAATGAGCGATAACTCTAGGAATTACCACTCGTTACGCAGGAAAACACTTGAAAAACTGCTATTTATCTAGCAGTTTTTCTTTTGTTTCGGATAAAATTTGATCGTAATCAAACCAAACTAGCGTAGCTCAACAACATCGCAATAATATCAAATCACCCAATCCTCGTCCCCGTCTCACCCTTCAACGCTCGAATAATTTCATTCGGCTTCTCGCGTGATAGTTCGCAAACCAAGATTGGAATATTGTGGTCTTCAGCAGTCGCCAGAGCGGTTTTGTCCATTACGGCGATGTCCTTGTTTGCGACCGCTTCGGCGTAAGATAAATGCGAGAGTAGTGATGCGTCGGCAAACTTTGCTGGATCTTTGGTGTATACTCCTGCCACTTTGGTCGCCTTGACCACGATGTCGCAGTCCAATTCCAAAGCCAACAAAACTGCTGCCGTGTCTGTCGTCACGAACGGTCGTCCAGTACCGCCGGCCAGAACTACCACGCGATTTTTGTCCAAATGGTGCGTGGCGCGGCGCTTGGTGAAGTCGTCGGCAGCTTGCCCGCAATGTATGTTTGTCAAAACTGACGTATCTAGCCCGCCGTTGCGGAAAACTTCACCCAACAATGTTGCATTTATCAAAGTTGCCAACATTCCAGCCGTGTCCGCCACGACTTGATCAATGCCACTATTCTCGAAAAACGCCCCGCGCACAAAGTTACCGCCACCAATCATCACCGCTACTTCATTGCTAGCCTTTTGCAACTCCGAAACTTCCCCAGCAATCCAGCGAGCTGTCTCGGCGTCGAAGCCTTTTCCGGCTTCTCCGCCCAGTTGCTCGCCAGATAATTTTAGCAGCACCCGCATTTAGAAGGTCTCCAAAACCTCGCGGATTTTGTTCACCATGTCGTCAATCACCACCTGCGACTTGATCATGTAATCATCTGCGCCCATCCGTTCCGATTTAATGATATTGTCTTCGTCCGCCAAGGCCGAAAGCATCAGCACATGAATGTTCATCGTTTCCGGCGTGTTTTTCAAGATGTCCAAGACATCAAACCCGTTAATCTTCGGCATCATCACGTCGAGCAGGATCAAATCCGGTCGCTCCTTGGTCGCCATCACCAAGGCATCCTCGCCGTTGTGTGCCTCGACCGTCTCAAATCCCTCGATCTCCAGTCGGTCGCGATAAACCTGCGCCAAACCTGCATCATCCTCAACGATCAAAATCTTTTTCTTTGGTGCTTCGCCTACTTCCATATTCCTCCTTCGCCCCGACAACAGTCAGGTTATTTAGTTAATTTATTAAGTGCTGCGCTAAGTTGCGGATCGCGGTTGTTGTTTAAGTCTTCAACCGTCAATCCAACAACCTCATCTGGCGTTAAGCCAACTTCGTTCACATTGTTGCCGTTTGGAGTGTACCAATCCGCAATTGTGATTTTCAAGTAATTGCCGTCCGCCAACCCCAGCATCTGTTGCATACAGCCCTTGCCGTAACTCTGTTCGCCGACCAAGATTGCCTTGTCGTAATCGCGCAAAGCCCCCGCCGTAATCTCACTCGCCGATGCCGAACTACCGTTAATCAAAACTACCGTCGGCGTATCCGCTAAAATATCCTTGCCCGCGAATGATCTGAGCGAACTCTCACCGCCCAAATGCTTCTCCGTCATAATAATCTTGTTGCCCAGCCACAAACTCAACAAACTCTGCGCCGCTTGCACATATCCGCCACCATCGCCACGCAAATCCAGCACTACTCCGTCGATCTTGGCTTTACTCATCTCTTGCCGGACTAACGAATACGCCTTGTCTCCGGCATCCTCCGAGAACGAAACAATGTGCAGCACCAAGATGTTTTTGCCATCCTGCTTTTTGACCTCTGTCCAAACGCTTGTATCTGTTATTTTCGCCCGCGTAATCGCAAAGGTTTTCAGTTCGCCGCCTCGCAACACCACCAAATTGCACGGTGTGCCGACTTCACCTCGGATCTTGCTGGCCACCTCCGAAACACCCAAACTCGACACATCCTCACCGCCAACAGTATAAACAACATCGCCTACCTGTAGCCCCGATTTTTGCGCTGGACTGTTCTGCAACAATCGCAAAACTTCCACTACGCCGTTTCGTAAGCCAAGTTCCGCCCCAATCCCCGAAAAATCGCCGTTGATATTGTCCACCAAGCCGCTTTGTTCACTCGTCGTCAAATATCCCGAATACGGATCACCCAACGCAGTCACTAAACCCTTTTTTGCGCCATCCGCCAAGGCGGCATCGTCAACTTCGCCGTTGTAATTACTCTTAATCTCCCTATATAAATCCTGTACGCTCGACAAGTCTATATCCGAAACCGACGAATTTGGTGCAATTTTCTTATAAATCGACCCCAAATTACTCCCAATCACAATCCCAACTAGCAGCGTCACCACCACCGTCGCAATCGTGAACGCCCTATTACTCGCCCGCAGAGCCTTCGGCTGTTTGCCGCTCGCTCGCACTATAATCTCACTTCTATTATCCTCCATAACTCTCTTAGTATATAGCAATGAAATAAAAATGTCAAGACTTTCGAGCCAACCCGCAATACCTTTTTCCGTAGCGAGTTATGCCAAGCGAGGATTAAAATCTAGCGTCCACCTATTAGGTGGCGGACGAAGTCCGAAAGCTAGATTTTAGTCACGAGTGAGGCGGATAATCCCCGCGAGCGAAGCGAGTAACGGCGGATTATACGCGATGCGAAGCATCGACTGTAACGAGTGAAGAAAAAGTGTATTGGGGTTGGCGCTAGTAGGAAACAATTTTATTTCAAGTATTTCCTTGTCGCCATCCAAGATGATAACGCCCCAAGCACAATCCCCGCCAAATACAACCCCCCGAGCGACAATGCCAAATGCGCTCCCAGCCAATCAAAAATCGGTTGCGCCGTAATGTCATATTGGATCATAGCTGGCAAAGCCTTTGGTAAAGCAAATAATAAGATAAACCCAGATATAATCGCTGCAATCAGCCCCGCAATCGCCGCCTCAATGATAAACGGCCCACGGATGAACGCTTTTGACGCCCCAATCAGGCCCATCATATAAATCTCATCCTGTCGGCTAAAAATCGCCATCCGAATTGTATTAAAAATCATCAAAACCGCAATAACCATAAACACAATCCCCGCCACCAACCCTGCGCCCTTAATCATGTTGGCGGTGCTGGCAATCTTGTCAATCGCCGATCGCCGATCCGAAGCGAAGCTCGGCAATCGCGCCGTATCCAAATTACTCGCTGCCGTGTAATTATTCCGCACAAAGTTTTCCAGCTCCAAAGTGTTGTTAATATCCACCACTTGAATATTTATAATCCCTGGGAACATATTGTCGGCTTCGTTTATCGCCAACATTGCATCAGAATTGTTGAGGTTTTCACGGATGTAATTCTCGCGCGCCTCGGTTGGCGAAGTATACTTGAAGCTCTTGACCGATGGCAATTTCTTCAAGTCAGCCAAAATCTCGTTAATATCCTGATTGGAAATGTCCTGCTTCAAATAAATCGACATATCCACTTGCGACTTAATCGTTTCCAAAGTATCATTAGCAATCTGCGTCGCCAGCACTGTCACCGACATAATCAGCAGCGTAATAATCATAATCGCAATCGACGCCACCGACAGCCAGGCATTGCGCGTAAAGTTAATCAACCCATATTTATGGATCCGCGCCGCTGTAATGATCTTGCGTGGTTGATGCTTGGTCAGAGCCTTCAATGTCCGTTTTGACAGTTGCTTTGCCTTGATGTGCAGATCCTGTGCCGTCTTGATCGGGTTGTTGACCTTATGTCCACGCTTTACCTCTGTGCTCAAAACTCGCTCCATCAAAATTGGATTTTTCTCCGGCATGTCACCAATAAACAGTTCCCCGTCGGATGTCAAAGGCTGTGGCTTATCGCCACGATGAATCATGTCGGCGATCTCGCTGATGCTTTTTCGCGCAAACTCTGCCGGATTATGTCCAGATGGTTGCTGTTGTGGTCGGTTCATTTTCGCCCCACTGGTTTCTGCGGAGGCATAGTCACCGAAGCCGTTTTCTTGTCATACACAATCTGACCTCCGTTAATAATTACCACTCGCCGTTTCAATTTCTTCACAATCTCCATGTCGTGCGTAATCAGCAGCACATTCGTCCCGCAAGCGTTAATCTTTTCCAAAAGGCGCACAATTTCCCATTTATGTTGTTCATCAAGATTGCCCGTCGGCTCATCCGCAATCAAAATCTTTGGCTGCCGCACCACCGCTCGCGCAATCGAAACTCTCTGCCGTTCACCTCCGCTCAGCTGGCTCGGGAAGCTGTTTTCCTTGCCCACCAACCCCACCAACTCAATCGCCTTTGGCACTGCCGCCTTGATCTCCGAATTCGTCATCCCCGCAATCTCCATGGCAAAAGCAATATTCTCGAACACAGTCCGCTTTGGTAACAGCTTAAAATCCTGAAAAACCACGCCCAATTTTCGCCGCAAAAACGGAATATGTCGCGATTTGAGGTCGTCGTAGTTTATCCCGCCTACAATAATCTTTCCCTTATCTGGCTTTTCCTCGCGCGTAATCATTTTGAGCAATGTTGATTTCCCTGCGCCAGAAGACCCCACCAAAATCACAAACTCATTCGCACCAACGTTCAGGTTGATGTTTTTCAGAGCAGGTAATCCTGTTTTGCCCTTTGAGTAATGCTTCGTTACATTCTCGAAAACTATCATACTTTAAGTTTAACATAATCAAAATACAATTGCAAACATTGAAACCCCTAAACTTGTTGCCTAGGGGGTATATGTAAAGGGGGATGGAGAGAATTATCCGATCTCTGCCTGACCTTTTACAAATTGTTTAAGAAAGTTGTGGTAATTTGTCACCGACCTAGGTAGTTAATGTCGCGGCTCTGCCCGCTTGTCCACGACCATTTGCCGCAAACACACCAACTACCAGGCGGCTACCACCCTGCTCCGCTCACTCCATAGGAGCAGGTTCACAAACCATTTTGCCTTTTTGGCACTTCCGGACGGTGTCAAAACAACTCCGTGGTTTCAACTGGTTTGCTACTCAAAGCCATGGATTACTCCGTAATCCAAAAACCTGTATATACAGGTTCATTTCCATCGCATCCTTGCGAAGGGCTGGAGATTTTTCGGCTAGCCCCGCGGTCTTAATAGTCTTTACTCTACCAAGTTCCGTGCGTGACTTCCAGATTTTTCTTCTGTTCGTCAGTTAGCCTACCAACATAACTGTCGTTGGCGTGCTGGGCTTGACGCATAGAACTCTCGTTTTGAGTTTTTGCATCACGCGGACTGCCAAAAAATGACTGTTCACGCCTGTAAGCGGCGTTTTTGTCGGTATTGCTGTCGTTGTTGAAAATCGACAAGCTTCATCACCTTCTTTCTTCGTAAGATACAAACAAGGGCTTTCACCCCTGCTGTTTGTTGTTGAAATCGACCAAAAGGAATACTCTTGCCAACTCAACCTTTCCATTATATCACACCAGACATCATTTGTCAAGAGTTTTTGGCGATTTTCTGCCGTAAAACCTTTTCGGGTGACAGCGCGCGGGGCTGCCCCAAAAATGTTTTTACTGAATTAGGCAATCAACAAAATAATCTAGCGAGTGATATAATTCAGGAAAAAATTTTAGGGGCGGACGCACTGGCAGGACCCGAAAAGGTTGAAATTATGGTTGCGAAGAGTGCTTATTGTATTATTTTTCGAGCAAAAACTCCTCAAACTCTGCCATTTTATGCAATCCCCGCGCCGAAATCTCGTCGGCAGACCAAAACTCCACCTCCGAAATCATCTTCCACACCGCTCCAATCAATCGTCGCAATCTGTTTTCAATAGAAGCCTCAAACACCACCTCAATCGGCTCCGGCAATCCACCCGTCTCCTCGTCTGGCTTGATATATTCCAACCTGCCACCAATGATCTGGTAATTTCGGTATTTGCCGGATAATTCCAACAAAATCTTATAAAAATACAGCTGCTCGGTGTATTTATGTCGCGAAATGGCCGAAGACTTGCTTGTCGGGTATTTTCCCGTCTTGAAATCAACAATCGTGATCGTCTTGGCGTTTTCATCAAATTCCAATCTGTCAATCTTGCCCACCAATCGCGCTTCGCCCACGCGTATCTCCTGTCCGCCGTAGCCCAGCGACACCTCACTATCAGATGGCAAACCGAACATCAAAGCCTTGGCGGCTAAATAATTTTCCAAAATCCCCGCTCCATAATCTGTAAACTCCACCAGCTTATCTGGTGCAATATCAGTCCTGGTCTCCAAATACTTTGCCAAAAACTTGCGTAATTCATCCGGCGAAACCTTGTTTTTCTGCCAAAAATCAATCGCAGCGTGGATCGCATTACCCAGCATCACCTCTGCCGACTGCGCCGAAGGCATATGCAGAATATTTTGCATCAAAAACTCCGTCGGACCAGCGTGTTCAATATCCAAAAACGTGTTCAGCGCCGACGCACTAAGGTGAAAATCGGCAATTTTCTCTCGCAATAAATCCTTTAAGTTTTCCGTTACCTCTGGCCGCATCCACGACAGTTCCAGGCCTTTTTGCACTTTTTTGGTCAAATCTTCCGCTTTTTCTGGCATCAAAATCGGTTCGCACGACACGCAGTCTTCCAAAAAGTCCAATCGCTCTCGTCGTTTACCATCAAAATCTTGCTCCGATGAGCTGATATACAAGTGTGTTTTCGCCCGTGTAACAGCCACGTAGAATAGCCGTTTTCGCCCATTTTCATCCGCATTAGCGTTCTTGATCGAGCGCAGGTTATCTGGCAACGGCCAATCGCTGTTGTTGGTGCGAGCGTTATTCCAAGCCTGCTTTGACGCGTCCAAAATGAAAACATGTTCCCATTCCAACCCCTTGGCTGCGTGCGCACTCATCACTTGCACCCTATCGCTAGCGTTTTTATACGGGTTGGCGTCCAAAATTTGCAACTCAGCCTTGTTGCAATCGTCAATATACCGCACAAAATCACCGAGACTAAACTCCGCCCCCTTGTTCTCGACCACCTTGTGCCACAAAGTTGTCAGATGGGACAGCGCCGCATAGAGCTTCGGATCGTCCAGATTGTCAAACTTGAACAATTTAGTGATAATCTCGCCGAGAATCTGTTTGGTCGTCTTTACAGATATAGCGTTTACCCAATCCAAA
>JAISJL010000016.1 GCA_031261545.1 Candidatus Nomurabacteria bacterium | reverse complement strand
AGATGTATTGGATACCACCAAAGACCAAGAAACCTACACACAAGGCGCCAATAATGAAGACAACAATGGTGATGATCTTAGTGACTGTACCGTCGGGGCCAAAAAGTTGGCTGGACATGGCGTCGTTTTGGATGGCGTTCGCGCCGCCTTGGATGCCGCCGCTACCGATACAGTCCGGATCGGATGTGCTTGCACCGCCGCTGCCGGAGGTGTTACAAGCTGCGCCAACGATGGTTGCAAAAGGCGCGAAGGCAAGGCTGAGCGCCAAGGCTAAACCTGCGATGGTTCCTGCTAAAATCTTACTAACTTTTTTCATTTCTCTTACTCCTTTTCTTAATTTATTGTAAACTTACATATATTGTAAAGCATTTTGGGCAAAAATGCAAGGATTTTGGCGGATTAGTGTACTTCTTCTGCGTCACCACCAGTTTCTGGGTGTTCCTCCTCGGCGTCGCCGCCGCTGTTTGTGTCATGATCTTCGTCGGCATCGCCGCCACTTTGGGAAGTGTTGCCGCCACCGTTGACGACGTTGAGGACGATGAAGTGGACTATTGCCCAAGAAACGATGGAGATGATCAGGCCGACGATGGCCCAAGTGATGGTGGTTTTGGCGCGTTCGATTTTGCTGGCGTTGCCTTCGGAGATGATGTATTGGATGCCGCCGTAGACCAAGATGATGACAGCGATGAGACCGATGACGAAAAAGAGGATGTTGGAGACGTTGCCAATGATGGCGGTGAGGCTGTCGGGAGCGACGGATGATCCGGAGCCGTAATCGCACCAACCTGCGGTAGTTGCCGTGGAGTTGTGCCATGTGCCACCGTTAAGGGTGCAGCCGCCTTTGGCTGTTTCGTCGAGTGCGCTTGCAAAAAATCTGAACATGTTTCTATCCTCCTATATTTTTAATTACAAAATTGACTACTGCCCATCCGGCAAGAGAGACTAATAATCCAACAATACCATAGATGATGGTGTGTTGAGCGAGTGAGAGTTCGGACGCCAAGCCTTGCGCGAGGAGATAGCGGATGCCGCCGTAGATGAGAATAATGACCGAGAGCAGGCCGATGCCCCAGAAGGCAAGGTTGGCGATCTTGCGGACTTGGCTGCTGTTGGTGAGGTTGTCGTCTTCTGGCTTTGTGTCGCAACCTGCGGCAGAGAGGGCTTCTTCGACATTAGGTAACTGGGGATTATTGCGGATTTCGTCACAGATGGGGCTGTCGATGGCGAGAGCTGGTGCTGTGGCGATGATGAGACTGAAGGCTGCGATTAAGATGATGATGAGTTTTTTCATGTTATAAGTTTCCTATGACAAATCTTACAATTGCCCAAGCGGCGATGGCGAGGACTAATCCGACGATGGAGTAGAGCATGGTGTTGCGGGCTTCGACCATCTTGCCGGCGTTGCCGCGGGAGAGTTGGAATTTGATGCCAGAGTAGATGATGAAGCCGACAGCGACAAGACCAAGAAGGAAGAAGACGCCTCCCATGATGCCTTTGACGACGGTGTTGGGGTCGGCTTCGGGTATAGACCAATCAACGCCAGCTGCGAAAAAGTGCATCATATCTTGCCTCCTGGTAAAGCGTCTTTGGTCAGGAAGTGGATGACGGTGTTGATGATGACATTAGCGAAGATGGCGATGATGAGGCCGATGATGGCGTTGATGATGGTTTTTTGGGCTGTGGAAAGTTTGGATGGTTCGCCTTGCGCCAAGATGAAAGAATATCCGCCCCAGATGATGAAGCCGACGGAGAGATAGCCGATGAGTTGCAAGAGGATGGCGATGACATTGAGGACGATGACCCAGACGAAGACGGTGAGACCGTTGGTAGTGGAGGTGGTGAATGTGTCGGGAGGGGCGATGGTGTTGTTGGCGTCGTCACAGAGGCCGTTAAACCATGGCTTGAAGGTCAAGAAAGACTTGCCACAATCGCCGAGTGTGGCAAAAGTTGGTGCGGGGGTGGTTGTTGTTGGTGCAATAGATGTTGCGAATGTTGGGCTTGCTATGAAAAAGACATTAGCAAGCACCGCCAATATCATTGGCAATACCGCTATTATAGCACACTTGCCGCGAAAAGTCAATAGATGCTTCATGGGTTGCTCCCTGGTTGGACGAGCGGAGTGTTGCCGTCACCGCTGCTGTTGATTTGGTTGGGCAAGATGAAGTTCAAGATAGCATAAAGTAGGACATAAAGCACGAGACCGATGGCGATGTTGAAGATCATGGTTTTGGCTAGTTTGACTTTGCCGTCGTCGCCACCAGCGGTGGTGTAGATGATGGCGGCAATAATCACACCCAAAACCGCTACAATGCCGACACCCCATGTCAAGATGCGGAGGGCGAGATTGAGGATATACCAGATGCCGCCACCTTGGGCGTTGCAGAAGTCGGCTTCGTCCTTGCCGATGATGGAAGTTTCGGGGCAGTCGCCGCTAGCAGCGTAAGTGTTCGCAGAAAATGGCGAAAAGGCGAGCGATATAAACAGTCCCAAAACCATTGGTATGATTGACAGTAGTTTGATGCGTTTCATATTAAAAGCATACATCAAAATTAGTTTTTTTGCAAGCATTCGAAGGAACAAGTTGGTGATTTGAGGGTTGGAGCGGAGTTTA
Source organism: Candidatus Nomurabacteria bacterium (assembly GCA_031261545.1). GTDB lineage: Bacteria > Patescibacteriota > Saccharimonadia > Saccharimonadales > Saccharimonadaceae > WRLZ01. The sequence continues at coordinate 43,895 of JAISJL010000016.1, read as the reverse complement.
TGGTGTGACTTATTGGCGGGAGGAGAGCGGTTTGCGATAAAATAGGGTTTGGTTCAGATGGAGTTGGATTGGGTGTGGATTTTTGTGGGTTTTGCACAGGTTTCTGCACAGGGTTTTCCACAGGAGGTGGGGAAAAGTCTGAAATTGGCGGGTTGGTTGATGGGATGGCGGGGGTGGTGATTGAAGAGGCGCCCAGATTGAAGGTTAGGTCTTCGGAAAAGTCGAGATCGGTGATGATGATTTGACCTAGTTGAGGGTCGATTTGTCCGAGGATGAAGTTATTGAGGCGGAGGATGAGATTGGGAGTGGCGGCGCGGGCGCGAGATGGGGCGATTTCCCAAGACAGGACGCCAGAATTGGTTTCGGAGTTGGGGGTGAAATCGAGATTGGTCAGGGGGATGGGTGATGGCGCGATGGGTTGAGCGGCGCTGGCGGAGACGGTGACTCTGATGATGGTGACGCCGATGCGACCAGATTTGGTGATGGCTCGGACTTGAGCGAGAAATGTGCCGTAAGTGGTATATATATGAGAAGCAAAAGGCTCAGATGAGATAATGGTGGTGCCGTCGGCAAAGTCGAACTCGTAGTGGTCGATGGGTTCGGAAATGGGGAGGGTTGGGCTGGCGTCAATAGTGAACGGTTCGCCAACTGAGGCGTTGGCTAGTCCGACGGTTAGTTTGCAGGCGCCGAGGCAGAGTCGCGAGAAGGTGGTTTTGGCGATGGGACGGATTTGGAGCTCGGCGAGTTGGGCGTAGTCGAGAGAAAGGTTGCTGAAAAGTTGGATGTCGTTGGAGACGAGACTGAAATCTGGAGGGATGGCGGCGGATTTGTTGTCTGTAAAAATGACGATGGAGTGGGCGGAATCGGTGTGCCAACCGGTGAATTGGGTGATGTAATTGAGGACGGTGGTGTAGTCGGTTGATTGATATTTGTCGGGGATGAAGTTGCGTTCGTTATAAAGGTGGTTGGCGATGCAGTTGAGGGCGTTGTCGGGGATTGACATGTCGTTGATTTTATTGTTGCAATACATTGAGACATTGCTGGTTGAGAAAGAGGAGTTGAAAAAGGAGATGCGAGTGGTGGAGGTTTGGGGGAGGAGTTGCAAGAAAGATCGGATTTGGTTTTCGAGATCGTTTTGTTGGGCGACGGTTTTGAGATTGGAGAGGTCGGCGAAAATGGCGATGTCGTAAGGGGCGGAGGCTTCGTTGTGGGCGCGCTGTTCGGGGGTGTAGTTGTCGGCGAAGATGGTTTCGCCGTCTGGGCGTTGGAAATATTGTTTGAGATGGCTGCGGATCTTGGCGAGTATCCAACTGACGTGCCCGCGTTCAACATATTCGCCATGAGCTGTTACGGCGAGTATATCTGTCGGACAGGTTGGGCTGGGAATGGGTAAGATGAGGCAACTACTGAGGGCGGGTAAGTTTTCGACGCCGCCGCAGACGAAGTCGTTGTTGGTGCACCAGAGGCCGGTTTTGGTGCGGAGATTATCAGGGAGGTAGGGGTTGCGAGCGCCAAGCGAACCAGATGAAGTGCGGCAGTTGCCGGTGTAGACATTGTAGACGGAAAGGTTGACGCCGTGGCAAGCTGGTGGGTCGATGCCTTCGCCTTCGGGGAGATAAAGTTTTGGGTCGCCGAAGAGGGCGACGTAAATGATTTTGTCCTGTTGGGTCGGGGTCAATTGTCGCAAAGTTTCGCCAACGACTTGGGCGCCTTGTGAGAAGCCGGATAGGACAAATCTGGTTTGTGGGCAGGTTTTCAGGGTGTTGGTGATGTTGTCGATTAGTTCGATTTCGCCAGAAGCGACGCTGGCGCCGTAGCGGAAAGCTTCGCCGCCAGAGATGAAGGCACCAGCCGTGTCTTTCAAGATGTTCAGGTTGTGAAGCCCAGATGGGAAGATTTTGATATCTTTATAAATGGTTTCGACTGATGGGTCGCTGCCTAGGTCAAAGACGGAGTATTTGACTGGGGTGGTGGCTTGCGACATCATCTGGTCTATGCCAGTTTTGAGGGCGATGAACTCTTTGTCGGCGTTGGGTGTGCCGCCTGAGCCGCGAGCGAAGATGAACTTGAGATCATCGCAATTTTCACCATAAGTTTTGGGGCTGGCTGAGAATATGCCAAAGATTAACAAGATTGGTGTGAGAGCCGCTGAGATTTGTAATAGTTTTTTCATATTGCAGATTATATAAAAGTTATTTTGATTTTGCAAGCATAAGCGGGTTGGTGGTGGCTTGTATTGGTTTTTTGGTGTTTGTGAAAAAGCTGTGGAAAACTCTTGCTTTTTGGGTGCAAGCGTGATAAAATGAGGATATAAAAGTTGGTTCGGTGGGCGATAATTAAATGAAAGAAGGAGAGATTATGCCAGGAACTAAAGCGGGAAGCGTCAAAACGGTTGCAAAGATCAGGGAGAAATACGGGGTGAACTTCTATTCGGAGATTGGACGACGAGGAGGCAAGGCTAGCACGACGGGTGGTTTTGCGTCGGATCCGGGCTTGGCGGCACGAGCGGGGAAAATCGGTGGGAAAATCTCTAAACGTGGTCCAGCGAAGAAAAAGAAAATCGTGCTGTAATTTTTACAACGTTTTGTTGATGTTCTTCCGTCGTTGCAAAAAGGTATTGACTTTTTGGGGCAAGTGTGATAAAATAAGAGAATGGATAAGTCAAAAATACGCAATATTGCGATTATCGCACACGTTGACCACGGCAAGACGACGCTGGTGGATGGGCTGCTTAAGCAGAGCAAGACCTTTCGTGACAATCAGGCGGAGATGAGCCAGAGTTTGATTATGGATTCGGGCGATCAGGAGCATGAACGTGGGATTACGATTACGGCGAAGACGACTTCGGTGTTTTATGGAGATTATAAGATTAATATTATAGATACGCCGGGACATGCGGACTTTTCGGGCGAGGTGGAGCGGACGTTGAATATGGCGGACGGGGTGATTTTGGTGGTTGATGCGCAGGAAGGCCCGATGCCGCAGACGAAGTTCGTGTTGAACAAGGCTTTGCAGTTGAAGTTGAAGCCGGTGGTGATTATAAATAAGATTGACAAGCCGGCACAGAGGATTGCAGAAGTGGAAGATGAAGTTGCGAACTTGTTTTTGGAATTGGCGACGGATGAGAGTCAGCTGTTTTACCCTGTTTATTATGCGATTGCTCGCGAGGGGAAGGCTTGGGTTGCAAATCCGACAGATGTGGCTGGCGAGGCGGACTTGACGCCGATTTTTGAGGCGATTGTGAGAGAGATTCCTGAGCCGAAGGTTATAGATGAGCCAGAAAAGGGCTTGCAGATGCTGGCTACTTCGCTGGATTATGATAATTTCCTTGGAAAATATGTTGTGGGCAAGATTTTGCGCGGTAAGGCAAAAAAAGGCGAAGAAGTTGTGGTTATTAAGGCTGATGATACGGTGAAAAAGTCGCGGATTGATAAGATTTTTACATTTAAGGGGCTGGGGCGCGAGGAAACTGGCGAAGCCTTGGCGGGAGATATTGTGGCGATTACGGGTTTGGCGGAATCGAGCATCGGCGATACGGTTGCCAGCGTGGCTTTTCCGGATAAGTTGCCGAGTATTGAGGTGGAAGCGCCGACTTTGAGTATTTATATTGGTCCGAATACTTCGCCGCTCAAGGGTCGCGAGGGGGACTTTACCACTTCGCGTCAGATTGGTGATAGATTGAAAAAGGAACTTGAAACGAACATTGCGATGCGGCTGGAAGAGCAGGGTTTGGGATATAAGGTTTCGGGGCGAGGTGAATTGCATTTGTCGGTTTTGATTGAGACAATGCGACGCGAAGGCTTCGAGATGGAAGTTGGGCGGCCAGAAGTGGTTTATAAGGAAATTGACGGAGTGGAAAATGAGCCGATTGAGGATTTGACGGTGGAAGTTGATGGCGAGTTTGTTGGGGCGGTGTCGCAGGAACTCGGTTTGCGACGAGCAGAGATGCTTTCGCAGGAGATTACTTCGACTGGGGCGACAAGGTTGGTTTATAAGATTACAACAGCGGCTTTGATTGGGTTACGAAATAACTTGCTCACGGCGACTAAGGGGACGGTTTTGATGAGCTCGATTCCGGCGGGGTATAAACCGACAAGTGGTGCGCATTATAAACAAGAGCGAAATGGGGTGTTGATTGCCTTTGAGGCGGGTCAGACAACGGCGTATGCGCTGAATATGGCGGAGGCACGTGGGGTTTTGTATGTTGGTGCGGGAGCGGAAGTTTATGCTGGGATGATTGTGGGATTGAATAACAAAAAGGAAGATTTGGATATAAATGTTTGCAAAGGGAAGCAATTGACCAACATGCGCTCAAAAGCGTCGGATGGGACGGTGCAGCTGACGCCTTTCACGCAACTTTCGTTGGAGCAATGTTTGGATTTTATTGGTGATGATGAACTTTTGGAAGTGACGCCGAAGAACTTGCGTTTGCGAAAACGCTATCTTGACCCGAATGAGCGAAAAAGGGCAGCAAAAAACGCGTAAAACCTCTTGCTTTTTCTATCATAGTCGTATATAATAGGAGTAACTTGGAGGTAAAATGGACGGGAATATTGGGTTTAGGAAAATCACACGCACAGAATACGAGAGGTTGACACCAGAGCAACAGGCGCAGTATATAGCTGCAGTCAAGGCGCATCATGCGCAAAATCAACAGCGGTTGCACGAACTTTTGACTGCGCAAGAACAGATTTTGCCAAAACAAAAGCCTCAAGTGGCTCCAACTATTCCTGAGCAATATCGGGAAGTTGTGGCGACACATAATGTTGCGAAGCATGAGGCGCGACAGGAAACTGTGCAGCATAAGCCTGTCACGCATCAGCCAGTTACGCATTTGGCTCATCAACCAGTAGCACACCGTAATCGCGATTTGTCACAACACATTCACAAAACTCGTCATGGCGCTTTCTCGCGGATGATGTCGGTTAGTAGCAAGAAGGTCAAGATTGCGGGGGTTGCCTTGGTGCTTGCTGGGGTGGGACTTTTTGGTGCGAATATGATTCGAAACTTGGTGTTGGGTAAAAGCGTTGATAGCACTGTGGCGGCAGTGATGGATAGCGAGAAGCCGGTGATTGTTCGTGAGAGCGGAAAATATGGATACATGGATATTCATGGGCAGACGATTATTCCGGCGAATTATCGCTTTGCGGGGGAGTTTTTTGGTAATTTTGCGGAGGTCAAGACGGAAGTCGAGCATAGTATTATCAACAAAAAGGGTGATGTGGTGCTGGAAATTGAGCAAAATGATGCTGTGAATATTGACACGGATTTTGGGATGTGGTTTATTGGTAATAAAATATATGATATAAACATGAAACCGTTGGATGAGGGTGAGAAAAAGGAACTGTCGTATAAGCAACGAGGTGTTTACACATATAAAAACGCGAGCGATAAATTGACGGTGGCGAGCTTGGAGAAGGGTAATTTTTATAGTTGTGAGCAAAATTGCACTGTGGTGATCAGCCAAGCGCCGAATTGGATTAAGGACACTTATGTTTTGATAAATGAAAATTCGGTTGGCGAGGGGATGACGAATAAGATTATAAATGTCAAGACTGGAAAAGTGGTTTTTGAGGCAAAGAATCAGCTTTTGGTGGCAAAGGATAAAAATGTTGTGGCGAAAAGTGTGGATGGAAACGAGGTTTTGATGTATTTGGCGGGGGATAAGGTGGTTTATGAGAGCAAGGGGAGTTTTGAGGTGTATGACCAGATTAAGCATGTGGTGAAGATCACGAACACAGACGAGAAAACAAAGGCGCAATATCCGACGATATATACCAATGTTGATACAAACAAAACAGAATATCAGTCGCCGATTAACTCGTCGATGTTGACGCTGGTTGAGCCGTCGATGGACGTTCGGACTTGCGGTAACAACAGCATTGGGATTAGCGTGAATGATGGGGCTGTGAAGTGTAATTGGAGCAGTTTGGCGACGCCGTCGTATAAGACGATGGAATATTTGCGATCAAAGAAGCGTCTGTTAGTGGTGGGTCGTTCGTCGGTTGGCGAGGAGTTTTATAATGTTTCGACTGGCGAGAGATTGGAGCAATTTGACCAGATTGCGATGAGCGATACGAAGGACACGCTATTTGCGTTGGTTAAACGAGATGGGAAGTGGTTTGTTTATAGTTATCTGACAGGTAAATATACCGAGGCGCAAGATGCAGTTTCGACAAACTTGTCGACCAGCGCTCTTCCGACAGGTGTGAAGACGTATACGAGTTATTTTACAGTTGAGACAAAGAGCGGGACGAGTTATTATAACCACAACATGGAGCGATTTTACGAAGTTGCGAAATAGTCTTGACATTTGGTTTTTTGTGTGATATGCTGGGGGTGTGTAATCTATAAACACAGAAAGGAAAAACAAACACAAAAATAAATAAAACAAAACTGCGAGGAATAGGGCATTTGGTGTTAAGAAAAGTCTTGACATTGTGTCGATGATGCTTTATAATTAAGGTAAATAATAGGAGGAATATGTTGAAGAGTATCAAAAAAGTTGTAGCGGGCGTGGTGTTGTCAGGAGTTTTGATGATGCCGATGTTTGGAAGTGTGGTTATACCGTTTGGCACAAACGATGTTTACGCCGAAGGAGAGAACAGTGGCAGTAATTCTAGGGGTATCCAGATTTCGCCAGCGTCAGCGAAAATAAATCTTAATCCGGGTGAAACATACGAAGGAAAGTTTACGATAACGAATAAGGGAGCGAACGAATACACCTTTAAGATTTATGCATCGCCTTACGCGGTGGTTGGGGAAAATTACACTCCACAGTTTGAGGGCAACGAGTCTTCGCCACGAGCGCAGATTGCGCGATGGATTAGCTTCGGTCAAGATACGTATGTTTTGCAACCAGAAGAGGTGGCGGATGTAACATATAAGATCGTGGTGCCGTCAGATGCTGCTGGTGGCGGTCAGTATGCGGCGATTTTTGCGAGCGCCGATGTTGATGAGAATACAACTTCTACGATTCAGAGTATTGGACGAGTTGGGTTGGTAGTTTATGCCAACGTGTCTGGCGATATTAATGAAAACGGTGAAGTTATTGCGAATAACATTAGTCCGATCATCTTTGACAAGCCGATTTCGGCTTCGGCAACGATTAAAAACACCGGTAACTCGGACTTTGTGGCACGACAAACTTTGGTGGTTAAATCTGCCTTTGGTGGCAAAACGGTCTTTTCGCAGACGCGAGGATTTGAGATTTTGCCAGAGACGACTCGATTGGTAAATATGGAGTGGAGTGATTCGCCGGCTTTGGGTCTGTTTAAGGTGACTCAGGTTGTTGATGCGGACTTCATTGATAAGCAAGATGAAACTCTTGGACAATGGACAAAGACAGTGTTGGTAATGCCAGTTTTCTTGTTTGTGATTATCATCATTATCGTTGTTATCTTGTTGATGATGATTGTGTTGAAGGTTGCTTCAAGTATTTCAAGGCGACGAGCGTAAAAATAAGAAGATAGATTAAGTTTGGCGTCCACGGAAGTGAAGAGCCGTGGATGACTGGAGACAGAATTGGTATTCTGTTATGAAAACGCGTGAGGCGTGTGTGCAAATAAAAATAAAGTGATGTGAAAAGGAAAAACAATATGAAAAAGATAATGGGCGCATTTTGCATCGTGACGGCGAGCGTTTTGGTGCTATCGGGTGCTATTATTAGCACGCGACAGGCTATGCCAAAGGCTTTTGCTGTGGCGACGCCGTGTGGAGAGATTAACACGGATAATGTTGGTGGCGGAGGAGGGAACAATGATGGTACAGGTGGGGATAATACGGAAATACCGGGTCAGAGTGATGGGAACGGTGGTTTGTATGCCAATGATTCAGTTGACGTGGCAGTGGTTGACTATACTCCGGGGCTGGTGATTGTTGGTCAAAAACAATGGACGACCAGCGAAAACACGGTGCAACTTGATATTAACTACAAGGCTATGACTTGTTTGGAGATTTATGACAATGGGGTTTTGATTGCTACGATTCCGGTAACTCCGTCGTATGATTGGCAGAATATTAAGTATTTGGTGGGGTTAAAGACCGTTGGGACGCATGATATTACCGTGAAAGGTTTTGACCTTTTGGGTAACAGTAGCGTGACCGATTTGGATTATGTGGTGATTTATGATCCGAAATATACTCCGCCTAGTGCTGGTGTGATTAAGATTGGTGAAGTAACAGTAGCGAAAGCAGACTTGGTAACGATTGTTTCGAGTGTGATTTTGGCTTGTGGAGTTTTCGCTTTGCTGATTGTGATTAGCAATAAGAAACAAGAGAAGAAGTTGCGTCGCCAAAGATAGATTTTCATTACATACGCAGTAGAAAATCTATAGGGTAGAGCGTTGCCACCCCTTGAATCGTGGGATTCTGGGGGTGGATTTTGATATTGGTATAATACCGTATTTCTTGATATACTCGCTTCGTTGTGGTATAATGAGCCTATGGATCGCTAGCTCAGTTGGCTAGAGCATCTCGTTTACACCGAGAGGGTCGGGGGTTCGAGTCCCTCGCGATCCACCAGAGATTATTTGTTGAGATATTGTAGGATTTGGGGTTGGTTGTCGGTTATGAGGGTGATGCGGTCGGAGATTTCGTTTTCGCCCATTTTTATGGCGCGCTCAAGATAGGGTTCTTGTTTCATTGGTGCGAAAAAAGTGGAATAGTCGGCGAGTTGTTTGGGCGTTTTGAGAACATGGGCGACGAGCATGGGGTAGTAATTGAGTCCGCCGTCATTACCAAAGTTTTGCTCGAACCAAGACCAGTTTTCTTGTAAAAAATGCCAAGTTTTGGAGCGAGCGTGAAAATTGCGGAGAAGGCTGGCGAACCAGTGAAGGGTGTCCTGTTGACGAATGATGGTGAAATCTTGCATGAGATTGAGGTTTTGGGTGATGTTTTCTGGATTTTTTATGGCGGATGTGAGCGCGCTTGCTAAATCGTCTTTTAGTTCGGGGCCGTGCGTGGTGCGATATTCGGCGAGGTATTTGTCGTATAAATCTTGCGAAAAATTGAAACGGAGTTTGGTGAAGAGGATATTATCGCGGAGTTCGGCGGGGATTTGTTCGAAGTTTTCGTGGTATTCTGCGAGTAAATCGTTGATGACCGTTTGATTTTTGGCATAGAGAAGCCACGCGATGACGGTTTGGCGGAATTCGGTGATGGCTGGTTGTTCGGTTTGCGTGCTTTTTAGCCCGAGTTTTTGGTATTTTGGTTCAAGGAGATTGTTAACGAAAGATTGGAAATGCTTTTCTTCGGCCGTTTCGGGTTCAATAAAGATGCGGAGGTTGGAGAGGAGATTGGTAGCGAGTTGCCATAGGACGGTTTCTTCGTTGGGGGAAAGTTGTTCTAAAATATTAAAGATTTGGAGGCTGGGGGTTTTGTTGTATTTGGTTAGGATGGTTAAATCAAGGAGAGTGCGCATTTTTTGTTGGTGCGTTTGTGTGGCGAATGTCTCACAATTGTTTTGGATTAGGTAATAACCAGAGAGGTCATCGCTGATTTTGGGGATTGTCCAAGTTTGCCCTGCGTCTGTGATTGGAATTATTTTGCCGTTTTGGATGATTGGATAATTGGGCTGGGTGAGCCATTGATTCATGAAATCCGCAATATTGAAATTGGCGTAGGGTTGTAAACTTTGCCAAAGGTCGTCGCCGACGGTGTTGCAGTAGGCGAACTTTTGGAAATAATCCTGTAGACCTGAGAAAAAATTATCGTCGCCGAGTTGGTCTTTGAGCATATACATTAAGCACGCGCCTTTGGCGTAAACGATGGCGCCGTCGAAGAGAGTTTGGATTTCGTCGGGGGATTTGATGTCTTGCTTGATGGTTTGGACGCCTGCGATGGCGTCGCGGTTCATGGCAGCAGTGCGTTCGTTGAGGAAAAAGTCGTCCATGATTTGCCACTGGGGGAATAATTTTTCGACGCAAAGATATTCGATCATAGTGGCGAAAGATTCGTTGAGCCAGAGGTCGTCCCACCACTTCATGGTTACGAGATTGCCGAACCATTGGTGGGAGAGTTCGTGAGCGACGACGAGAGCGACTGACTTTTTGGTTTCGATGGATGAGTTTTCGTCGCAGAGGAACATGCTTTCACGATAGGTGACTAAACCCCAGTTTTCCATGGCGCCGGCTTCGAAATCCGGCAGGGCGACTTGGTCGAGTTTTGGTAGTGGGTAATTTATGCCGAATTTGTCGGCGTAAAAATCCAGAGATTTACATGCAACTTCGTTGGCAAAAAGGAGTTTTTCTTTGGGTTGGTTGAGTGGGGCGTAGGAGGTGATTTTTATATTATGATTGTTTTTGCTTTCGATTTTGTTGAATTCGCCGACGACGAAAGCTAAAAGATAAGTGCTCATTTTTGGGGTTGGCTCGAAGGTTGTGGTGGTGAAAGTAGCGCTACTTTCGGACTTTGCAACAGGGGTGTTGGAGAGTGCGGTGAGGTTCTTATCGTGTTTTAAGGTGAGCTCGAAGATTGCCTTTGCGGCGGGTTCGTCGATGCAAGGAAAACATTCGCGAGCAAAGTGGCTTTCGAATTGGGTGGTGATGATGTGATTTTCTTTGCCATTGAAATTATATTTTGACAGGTAAGCGCCATGCATTTGGGCGGAGATTTGGGAGGTGAAGGTGATTTTTAGGATGATTTGCTGGTTTTTTGGTAGGTTTTGGATGAGGATGTGGTCGTCTTTTTGTGTCCAAGCGTAATCCGCGACAGTGATGTCGGTTATGTTTTTGGCGTGGAGTTTTACAATTTTGGATTTGGTAATGCCGCGAATTGTTAGGCAACCTAACAATTGGTCGTTAGATATATCTAACGAAAGTTGGTATTTTTCGGGTGTGAAATAGTCTAAAAACGTTTCCATATAATATAATTATAGCATGACATAGAAGACTTTGCCACTTTGTTTTGGAGGGATTTTGTGGTATAATTGGGGCATGGATGACAAAGTAGTAAAACTTGATGGATACAGTGATGATATTGCAAGCGGACAGATTGAAAAACTTTATAAAGTTTTCCCCGAAGTCTTCGCTGAAGATAAAATCGACTGGAACAAATTGCAGGCTACGCTCGGTAAGGAAGTTGATTTGGGAAAACGCTACGGCCTCAGCTGGAAAGGCAAAGCTGACGTCTTCCGCGCCATTCAGGAACGCACAACAAAAACCCTCAAACCCGCCCCCGAAGAATCCGTCAACCCCGACACGACCAAAAACCTCTTTATCGAAGGCGACAACCTTGAAGCCCTCAAAATCCTCCACAAATCCTATTACGGCAAAGTCAAAATGATCTACATCGACCCACCCTACAACACTGGCAACGATTTCGTTTATAATGACAAGTTCGCCGAAAATCGCCGTGATTACCAGATGGAAACGGGCGAGATTGACGACGAAGGTTTCGTCGTTCGCACCGACGGCCTCCGCAAAAATTCCAAAGACAACGGCTACTTCCACAGCAACTGGCTAAATATGATGTATCCGCGCCTCTTCCTCGCCCGCAATTTCCTCCGTCCCGACGGTGTAATTTTCGTCAGCATCGACGACAACGAAGTCGCGAATTTGCGGTTGATTATGGATGAGATTTTTGGAGCGGAGAATTTTATTGGGCAGATAAATTGGAAAGGTCGTGGCGGCAGACAAGATAGTAGGTATTACGCTGTCATACACGAATATATCCTTTGTTATGCAAAAAGTCTTGACGAGTTTAACGCGGGTGAAGAGGTTAAAGAAGGCGATAGTTATCCGAAATTTGATAAAGATAAAAACAGGCACTATAAAACACAGTTGTTAAGAAAATGGGGAGCGAACAGCCGCCGCGAAGACCGTCCAAATCTTTATTATCCAATCAAAGACCCAGACGGAAACGATTTTTACCCAAAATTGGGTGCTGACGGTGCCGACAGCGCCCAGACCTCAAGGGATGGGCGCTGGCGGTGGGCGCTGGCGAGAATGACTTATGAGATTGAGGCGGGTAATGTCGAGTTTCAAAAGGATAAGGACGGCGAGTGGATAGCATACGAAAAAATGTATGAGCCAAAAGAGGGCGAGGAAGATACAAAGAAATTCACAACCTGGATTGATGATATTGGCGCTGGCTCGGGTGCTGATGCGATAAAGCAACTATTTGATGGCAAAGTATTTGATTATCCAAAGCCCGTCAATCTTGTCAAACATTTTATTAGAATGGCGGATGTTGCAGATAGTGAGATAGTTGTAGACTTCTTCGCTGGCTCAGGCACAACCGCCCAAGCCGTGATGGAATTAAACGCCGAGGACGGTGGCAATCGCAAATGGATTCTCGTCCAACTGCCCGAAGAAACCGACGAAAAATCCGAAGCCTTCAAGGCTGGATACAAAAACATCGCTGACATTTCCAAAGAACGCATCCGTCGCGCTGGCACGAAAATTGCCAAAGGCGACACTGGCTTCAAAGTTTATAAAGTTTCCGATAGCAATTTCAAAAAATGGCGGGAACATTATGACGATGAAGGTCAACTCCGCACCGCAATGCTCGACCAAATTGAGCCACTTATCGCCGACGCAACAGAGGAAAGTTTGCTAACCGAACTCCTCCTCAAAAACGGCATCAGTCCAATGAGCGAAATTGAACCTTCGCCCGAAAAACTTTATAAAGTTTCCGACAATGATCTAATAATCTGCCTAGCCGAAAAAATCACCAATGACCTCTTCGCCAAAATAATCACGGAGAAACCGTCAAAAGTGATTTTGTTGGACACTAGTTTCGCAAACGACAGCCAATTAAAAGCCAACATCCTCCTCCAAGCCGAGCAGAATGAGATTGATGTGGAGGTGGTGTAAGATGGATGATGTGCGCATAGGAAACGTCTTTTTTTCAGATTATTTCAATGTTAGTAGAGACACCATAAAGGAACACGGCGCAATAGATATTTCTTTGATCAACGATACGCCCCTTTTCGTAGACCCATTCCTAATATTTGAAAGCGAGAAGGAAGAATATCAAGTATTACATACCGAGATCACGAAATATCTGAGATTTTTACAGAGTAGACAGTTCGTAGGAGATAAAGGGGAGTTTGATAGACTTTTACACTTCGACGAAGTGAAACAAACTTGGCTTGGGTTTTCATTAAATGGTAACGCAGGGTTAGGTCTTGGCAGGCAGTTTGCTGATGCGCTTATTAAAAACATATCTAATATTATACCGCCAAAAGATAACGATTTGGGTATTGATATACACCTTGAAAAGCTCTGTCTTTTGGGCGACGGAATTGGTAACGACAAAGTTAGCGATTTTACTACGAATCTAATAAAAATCTTCCTTGCGGAATACACCCAACAATTCGCTATCAAAAACATCGACAGTGCGCTTTTGCGGGAGGTGCCAGTAGACAAGGCTGTTTTCGATTACAATACTCGCAGATGGAAGCCAAAAGTATTTACATTGCCGTTTCATAGTGAACTTAACGACTATGTGCTCTTGACGCCAAGAGATATTTTAACCAAGAGTGATTTGTGGATAAATAACAAGGGGTTGTACGACCAATTTATAGAATTACCGGATAGGATATCCAACGAACAACTTCGAGATGAGATTAATGAGTACATATCTTCGTTAATGCCAAATAGTGAAGAAGAGCCGTCAAAAGAGGATTTGCAACAACTGTATAGCAAGGTAATGAAGAAATATCCAATTTTGATAGATGCTTATATAAAGAGTCGCGAAGATGATGGCTATTTGGTTTTTGAACACAGCTTAGACGAAGTGGCGTTTGTGGAAGATATTTATTCCGATAACGCAAAACACGCTATTGGGGTGCTTAATCAAGATACGTTATTCTATACTTTTGGAGATTTTAATAACAGTTATGATGAAGCAATGTCGAAAATTGATATATTGAAAGATAACATTGAAAATAATGATCTCTATAGAATGTTTTATGACAAAGATGGCAAGAGAGTCCAAGGCGAGAATGGTCTGCAAAGGCTCTATAAACTCATTTGGTCTGCCAGCAAAAGCAAATTTGATGTAAATCCAGAAACTAACCATGGTCGTGGCCCAGTTGATTTTGCCGTGTCTTATGGGTCTAACGACAAGACAATTGTGGAGTTCAAGATTGCATCGAATACTAAACTGGAATCGAATCTAAGTAAACAGCTTGATGTATATGCCGCTGCCGACATATCATCAAAAAAACCACATAAAATTTGTGTTATCACATGTTTTTCCGATAATGATTTTGGACGTGCTAGGGACATCTTGGACAGATTAGAATTAGACACGACAAGCAACATCATTCTAATTGACGCAAGAAATGATAATAAACCGTCTGGATCAAACGCATGAAGTTGCAATTTGAAAATAATTTAGACTATCAACTAGAGGCAATTTCGGCGGTTGTTGATATTTTTGAAGGTCAACCATATGTAGGTGCGGAGCGGGTAGAATTAGATACCGACGAACGGCAGATGACAATCGAACAGGCGAGTGCGATACGAAACCTTATAAAATTAGATGATGAACAAGTTTTAGAGAATATTAAGAAAATACAGCAGCAGAATAATGTCTGGATTCCGGATCAAGTCCGGAATGACAATCGCAATTTTACCGTCGAAATGGAAACTGGAACGGGCAAAACCTATGTTTACCTTCGCACGATTCACGAACTACGACAAAAATATGGCTGGAAGAAGTTTATTATTGTCGTGCCGAGTGTGGCTATTAAAGAAGGCGTGCTGAAAAATTTAGAAATCACGAAGGAGCATTTTGCTGGGCTGTATGGCAATCCCGAAATGGATTATTACGTTTGGGATGCGAAGAAAAAGGGTCAAGCCCGACAATTCGCCACTAACGACAGCCTGCAAATTATGGTCATCACGATTGATTCTTTTGCCAAAGCGACGAACATAATGAACAGCGCGAGCGATTATGGCACGCCGCTAAACTTTATAAAGGCGACGAACCCAATTGTGATTGTGGATGAGCCGCAAAATATGGAAACCGAAAAACGTAAGGCGGCGATTGAGTCGCTGAACCTACTTTGCACTTTGCGATACAGCGCCACGCACAAGAATTATTATAATTTGATGTATAGTCTGAACCCTGTGGACGCTTATGACAAGGGGCTGGTGAAGAAGATTGAAGTCGATAGCGTGATGAGTGAGGATTCGTATAATGGCGCATATATCAAACTGGAGAAAATCGAGCGCAAGGGCAAAAGTGGGCTGCTAGCGAATGTGGAAGTTGATGTCGATGACAAGGTCGGTCTGCAAAGAAAGTTTATAAAGTTATCGCCGGGCGATGATTTGGCAGAAATAACTGGACGCGAAGTCTATGATGGATATATTTTGGACAGAATTTATGTCGATGAAAGTTCAATTGAATTAACAAATGGTAAAGTGTTTTTTATAGGACAAAAAGACGAAAGTATCCACGAAGATATTTTGAAATATCAGATTGAAAAAACTGTTGAAAATCATTTCGAAAAAGAATTAAAAATAGCGCGAAATGGGCAAAAAGTGAAAGTATTGAGCCTGTTCTTTATCGATAAGGTGGCAAATTATCGTGAATATGTAAATGGTGGAGCGATGAAAGGAAGGTTTGCATCGTGGTTTGAAGAAGCTTATGAAAAAATAAGTGCGAAACCGCGGTTCGCTGAAATTGCAAATGGTTTCACCGCCGAGCAAGTCCATAATGGTTATTTTGCTGCCGATAAAAAAAGTGGCGAATGGAAAGACTCTCGTGACGGCGAAGACGGAGGAAAGACGAAAGATGATGATAGTGCATATGAACTGATAATGAAGAAAAAAGAGCAATTATTATCGATGAGTGAACCTGTAAAATTTATTTTTAGTCACTCAGCACTACGCGAGGGTTGGGATAACCCAAATGTGTTTAATATCTGCACGCTGAACGAAACGAGTAGTGAAATGAAAAAGCGGCAAGAAATTGGTCGAGGTCTGCGATTGCCAGTGGATAGTGATGGTGAACGAATTCGTGATGATGGAATAAATATTTTGACGGTTGTGGCAAATGAAAGTTATGATGATTTTAGCCGAAAATTACAGACTGAGATTGAGACGGAAACTGGTGTGTCATTCGGCGGACGAATTAAAAATAAAAGTGAACGAAAAACTGTGAAATTGACGAAACGATTAGAATTGGACGAAAGCTTTAAGGAATTGTGGGACAAAATCAAATTCAAAACACGATACGCAGTGGAGTTTAGCGATGATGATTTGGCGCGGGAAACTGTTGAATTATTAGAAGACGTCGTGATAAAGAAAGCGAAGATAACAAATTTGAAAACACGAATTACGAAAATGGCTGGTGGGTTAGATAGTGTTGTGGCAGATTCAGGTTATGCGAAAGATGTTGAATATAGTGTGAGCGTTCCGAATGTTTTGAAGAAAATTTCTGAGCAGACAAAAATTACTAGACAAGTAGCGTATGAAATTTTGGACGAATCGGGACTGGCTGAAAAGATTTTGACAAATCCTCAGCAGGTGATTGATGAGACAGTAACAGCGATTACGAAAGCAATGACGCGACTAATGGTGGATGGGATAAAATATGAAAAAACGGGCGAGTCGTGGGATATGCAGAAGTTTGAGAATTCCGAGCTGGAGAAATATATTTACGATCAAGCGGCAAAATCTGGTGCGTTGGAAGTCCACGCAAAAGACAAGACAATTTATGACTTTGTTGATGTAGATTCGGAAAACGAAAAGAACTATTTGGAAGAATTAGAGGCGAATGAGAAAATCAGATTCTTTATAAAATTGCCGGCTTGGTTCAAGATTGACACACCGCTTGGGACATATAACCCTGACTGGGCGGTGGTTTTTGACGGTGATGAGAGAGTGTATTTTGTATCTGAAACGAAGAGTGTGAATGATGTGAACGATGGCAGCCTGAGACAAGATGAGCGAGATAAAATTTTGGCTGGGCGTGAGCATTTTAAGGAAATTGGCGTTGGATATATTGCACCAACGAATTCATTGCAGGATACATTGACAAGATTGGCGGAAGACAGATGAGTAGCGAAATTATAATCTATCAAACTGATGATGGTCTAACAAAAATTGAAACTCGCTTGGAAAACGAGACTATTTGGCTTAACCAGCAACAATTAGCTGAGTTATATCAAACGAGCAAGCAAAACATTAGCAAACATATTGGACATATTTTTGACGAAGAAGAGTTGGATAGCGATTCAGTTGTCAACAAAAAGTTGACAACTGCGGCGGATGGTAAATGCTATGGCGTGGAATATTATAATCTCGATATGATTATTTCGTTGGGTTATCGTATTAACTCCAAAGTCGCTACGATGTTTCGTCGATGGGCAACGGTACGTTTGGTGGAGTATATTAAAAAAGGCTTCACGATGGACGACGAACGCCTCAAGCGGCTCGGTGGCGGAGATTATTGGAAAGAATTACTTGGCCGCATTCGTGATATTCGTTCATCTGAGAAAGTTATGTATCGTCAGGTTCTTGATCTCTATGCTACGAGTCTAGATTACAATCCGAAGTCCGATGATTCCATTCGGTTTTTTAAGATTGTTCAGAATAAATTGCATTTTGCGGCTCATGGGCATACTGCGGCTGAAGTTATCTACTACCGTGTTGATTCCAATAAACCTTTCTTGGGTCTTATGACTTTTGCTGGTAACAAACCGACCCGAGCGGAAGCTATGATTGCCAAGAATTATCTCGACGAAACTGAGCTGAGGGTTTTGAATAATATTGTGTCTGGCTATTTTGATATGGCCGAGGTTAACGCTATTGAGCATAGGCCGATGTATATGAAAGACTATATTGATGAACTTGACGCTCAACTTAAAGCTGGTAAACGCAGGTTATTGGATAGTGCTGGCGCGGTTAGTCATGAAGAAGCGATTAAGAAAGCAGTTTCGGAATACAGAAAATATGAAGTGAAAGATCTTAGCGATGTAGAGGAATTCTATCTTGACAGTATTGAGCAAATTAGGAAAAGTGATCTTGCAAAAGAGTGAATATTAGTGTATAATTATAGGGTAATTAGATGGGAGAAAAAGGAGGTTAGGAAATGTCGAAGTTTGATGAACAATATCTTGATTTGTGTCAGGATATTTTAGACAATGGAGAATACGCACAGAACAGGACGGGGGTGGCGACTTATCGATTGCCGCATAAGATTCTGACCTTTGACCTTGGCGAGGGGTTTCCGATTTTGACGACGAAGTTTGTGGCGTTTAAGTCGGCCGTGATTGAAATGTTGTGGATTTATCAGGCGCAGAGCAATGATGTGCGGTGGTTACAGGAGCGCGGAGTTTCGATTTGGAACGAGTGGCAGATTGGCGAAGATGGAAAATATATGGGGAAAGATTTTGGCAAGGAATATGCTTATACGATTGGGACAGCGTATGGGTGGATTGTGCGAAAATATGAACTGATACAAAATCTGATTAAAACGATTAAGGAAGATCCGACAAACCGAAGGATGATAATTTCGCTGTGGCAAAATGAGTGGTTGCCGACGGCGGCGTTGCCTAGTTGCGTGTGGAACTCGCAATGGAATGTGTCGGCAGATGGAAAATTGAATATGATGGTGACGGTGCGTTCGAATGATGTGCCGCTGGGGATGCCGTTTAATGTGTCGCAATACGCTGTGCTGTGTCATTTGATTGCGCAGGTTTGTGGGCTTCGGGTTGGACAGTTTACTTATGTGATTAACGATGCGCACATTTATGAGAACCAGATTGAGGGTATACGAGAGCAGATTAGGCGGCGAGATGAGAAAATTGCGACGGATGGAAAATTGTTTGATGCGCCGAGATTGTGGATTAACCCTTCTGTGAAAGATTTCTTTGATTTTGACAATTCGAAAGAATTGAAGGACATTCGGTTGGAAAATTATGAACATCAAGGCAAGATTAAAATGCCGGTGGCGGTGTAGTATGTTTGTGATTGTGGCTGCCATTGGCAAAAATGGTGAATTGGGGAAGAGTGGAGATTTGGTGTGGCACTTGGCGGATGATATGCGGTTTTTTCGGCAGACGACTTCTGGCGGGAAGGTGTTGATGGGGCGGCGGACTTGGGAAAGTTTGCCAGTTCGGAAAGATGGTTTCAGAAAATTAGCGGATAGATGGAATATCGTGGTGGCAGATTCTGCTTTTGAGGGTGATTTTGACGAATTGGTGACGGATTTGGATGGGTTTATTGCTGAAAATCGAAGTTCGAGTGAGAGGATTTTCGTGATTGGCGGAGGTTCGATTTATGAGCAACTTTTGCCTTTTGCTCGCGAAATATATTTGACGGAAATTAAAGCGGAGGATAATGCGGCAGACGTGTATTTCGCGGAGTTTAACAAGTCAGATTACGATAGAGAGATCTTGGGAGATGGAGTTGACGAGAAAAGCGGCATAAAATATGAGTTTGTGAAATATTTAAGAAAGGATAAGATATGAGTCATTTGGAAAAGATGTGCAAAACCTGTGGAAAAGATTGCGTGTGTGAGGTGGAAGATGCGGCGGTTTTTGACTTGATTGCAGCTGAGGAGGAGAGGCAAAGGAACGGTTTCGAACTAATTCCGAGCGAAAATTATGTCTCGAGAGGAGTTTTGCAGGCTCTTGGGTCGGTTTTTACCAATAAATATAGCGAAGGGACGCCTGGGCGGAGGTATTACGGGGGGCAGGAAAATACCGATAAGGTGGAGCAATTGGCGATTGATCGGGCGAAGGAACTTTTTGGGGCAGATCACGCAAATGTGCAGCCGCATTCGGGGGCGCAGGCGAATATGGCAGTTTACAATGCATGGTGTGAGCCGGGAGATACGATTTTGGGGATGGATTTGGGGCATGGTGGACACCTTACGCATGGGGCGCCGGTAACGCAGGCGGCGAAGATTTATAATTTTGTGCGGTATGGGCAGAAAGACATTAAGACGGGAGAAATTGACTATGATGCTCTCGAAAAAGTGGCGGTGGCGGAAAACCCGAAGATAATTCTCGTGGGATATTCGGCATATTCGCGAATCCCGGACTTTGGGCGTGTGGCGGAAATCGGGAAGAAAGTGGGTGCACTTTTGATGGCGGATATGGCGCATGTGGCTGGGTTGATTGTTGGCGGTCAGCATCCGAATCCGTTTGATTTTGGGTTTCATGTGATCACGACGACGACGCATAAAACTTTGCGTGGGCCACGAGGGGGATTGATTTTGTCGCGAGGGACTGTCGGAAATCCGCTGAAAAAGCCGGAGCATAAATTGGAGAATATTCCGACGTTGATTGACAGGTCGGTCTTTCCGGGGACGCAAGGTGGGCCCTTGATGAATACGATTGCGGCGAAGGCGGTGGCGTTTGGTGAGGCTCTGCGACCGGAGTTTAAGGAATATGCTGGTCAGATTGTCAAAAATGCAAAAGTCTTGGCGGAAGAATTGCAAAAGCGCGGGTTCGTTTTGATTGCTGGCGGGACGGATAATCACTTGATTTTGGCAGACGTGAAGCAGAGTTTCGACATTGACGGTGCGGTGGCGGAAAAGGCGATTGACAAAATTGGACTTTCGCTCAACAAAAATGCTATTCCAGACGACTCGTTGCCGCCATTTAAGCCGTCGGGCATTCGCCTCGGCACGCCAGCTGCGACGACGCGAGGCTTGGTGGAAAAAGATATGGTTCGAGTGGCGGAGTGGATTAAATTGGCGATTGACAATCGGGATGATGACGAGAAATTGGCGGAAATTCGTGAGGAAGTGCGAGAGATGGCTTTGCGGTTCCCGTTGCCGAGTGATAAATAGCCTTGCAAAAAATGTGGTTGTGGGTTATTATATGAGTAACAAGGGGGTATTGAAGATGATGAAAAGGGTTGTTGGCGTTATAGCGATTGCAATTTTGGCGATTTGTGGGGGATTTGCGTTTGGTGGCAAGGCGCATGCGTTGGCAAATGTGGCGGTGAGTAATGCTGATATTTATTGGAGTCCGGGGACGTGGTATGCTGGGACCGATTTGATGCAGGCGAATTCACGCGGATCGTATTTTAAGGTGAACTTTTCGGGGACGCATTTTGGTGTGACGGTTGACACGAGCCAGCTTGGCGGGATTGCGGCGAGTTCGATGGTGCTTTGGGCATATATTGACAGCAGTTCGTCGTATATTTCCAAATCTTTGGCAGATGTGAGCGGGAATGAAGTGGTTTTCTCGAACTCTTTGTCTAGCGGTCAGCATACGGCTACAGTGTATATGTCTGGATTTGGGTCAGGGTCAAGATGGGAAGGCAATCCGCCGAATGCTTTCATGATAAACGGAATAGTTTTGGCTGATGGTGGAGCGACTTCTGCGGTTGTGCCAAATGGTAAAAGCGTTTTGTTCTATGGCGATAGTATTACTGATAATATGAACGGCTATGCGCCAAAATTGGGGCAACTTTTGGGGGTTGAATACGGTCAGCTGGGATACTCTGGGTCAAAATTGACGGCGTATAGTGGCTATGTCCCTGCGCTCTGGACGGGGAATGCGGCGGTGGATGCGTGGTCAAATTATTCTGAAAACAAGAGCCGTTTGAGTGGCGGAAGTTACATTGGTGGCACGCCGACGGCGATTTTTTCGAACGAGGGAATTAACGATACGAATGGCGGGAATAGTAGCGCTACTTTGCGTGCGACGGTTGCGGGCTGGTTGGCAGCGGAGCGCGCGGCGACCTCGGCAAATACTGGATTATATTTGATCATGCCGTATAACTTGGGTTGTTCGCCCGAAAACACGGCGTATAAGTCGACTTATCCGACATATAAAGAAGCATATATGGGTGGATATAGCGATTATACGGCTGGTTCGTCAGATGCTCATGCTTATTTGATAAACTTGGAAAATCTGGGCTGTGCGATTACGCAAAATAATAGTTCGGACAATTTACATCCGAATGCGGCAGGATCCCAGTTGATTGCACAGTTGATCAAAAACATTTTGACGCCGCGAGCGGTGAGTTCGTTGACGTGGTATCGTCAGACTGAAAGCGAAATAAGGTTGACGTGGAATATCACGCGCGATGGTGATGATTTGAAGCATTTGAGCGACGGATATATCGTGAAATATCGAGTTTATAATTCCGAAAGTGATTGGACTACGGCGGCGACTTTGTCAAATGCGGCGATAGAATATACGATTGGCGGTTTGCAGAGCGATACGGAATATGAGTTCCGAGTTGAGACGATTGGGACGGGGTTGGTGGATTATGCTGCGGTTAGCATGATCAACACGGTTACGACGGAATCTGGCGGTCGGGCGCGAAACCAGTTGGATAATGAGTATCACTTTATTTCCGATGGCTTTCTTGGGATTGACAACGGTCGGGATGATGTGACGGGGATTAGCGGGGAGGATCCGATTGTGCTGAGGCCAAAAGTTGACGCGCCGGCGTCGGCCAAAAGCGCTTTTCGCGTGATTGGTAGCGAGGGGATCGAATATAATGTTGCGATTTCGATGATTGGCGCAGAGACGAGTTTGGTTGGAACTTCGATTAACAATAATACTCCGTTTTTGCCGGTTGCCAGCGAGACGGGATTGGATGCATCGACATTGAGCGGACGGGCTTGGGGCTACCAATTTAGCGCTGGCGAGAATAATTTTGCCAGTGCGACATGGCAAGCGGTGCCGGCTTTGTCGGTTCCGGCGGTGCTTGATCTGAATGGCGATGCTCTTGGAAACAGCGGCGTGGTTGTGGGCGGGATTATGCCATATATTATTCAATATGGCGCATCGGTGGATGGTAATGAAATGGGTGATACATATGCTGGCACGATTTTATACACGGTGACTGAGGTTAATTAAGATTGGCGCGAGGGGCGATGCTGAAATCAAGCGGGTCGGCGAAAGGATTGGCTTGATTTTGGGCTGAGCCGTTTTGGATTTGTGCGTTTTGGATTTGGAAATAGGCGGCGGAGGCGATCATGGCGGCGTTGTCGGTGCAGAACTCGGGTGGGGCGATATGGATTGGGATTTTGGTCTTGCCGAAAGTTGTTTGGAGTTTGGCGCGGAGGACGCGATTGGCGGCGACGCCACCGGCGAGCATGATGGTTTTGGGGTTGGTGAGATTGGCGGCCTTTTGCATTTTGCCCACGAGAGTATCAGTGGCGGTTTGCTCGAAATTATAAGCGATTTGGATTTTTTGGTTTTCGGTGAGTTTTTTGGCGAGTTCGTATGATGGAAAATCTATATTGACATCTGCCATTTTTTGAGCTTGTCTTAATACTGCGGTTTTGAGTCCGCTGAAGCTGAAATCAAATTGACCGTCGTAGAGTTTGGCGGGATTTGGCTTGAGAATTGCGTTTGGAAAATGTATTTTAGTTGTGTAATTTTCTGTTTGATATTTTTGGGCAAGCTTGGAAAGTTCGGGGCCGCCGGGGTAGTTTAGACCGATAATTTTGGCGACTTTGTCGAAGACTTCGCCGATGGCGTCGTCACGGGTGCTGCCTAATATTTGGAAATCCGTGTGAGATTTGAGCAAAATAATTTGGGTGTGACCACCGGAAACGACAAGGGCAAGAATGGGAAATTGAATGTTTTGGGTTTGTTGATTTTTTTGGTTTTCTTGGTTCAAGAAATTGGCGTAGATGTGGCCTTTGATGTGGTGAACGGAAATGAGGGGAATGTTCTTGGCAAGGGCGTAGGTGCGAGCGGCAAGAGTGCCGATCATCAGGGCGCCGATGAGACCGGGTTTGGAGGTGACAGCGATGGCGTCAATGTTATCCCAGCCGACTTTTTTCACGGCTTGGTTGATGACGGAGTTGATGATTTCGAGGTGGCTGCGAGCAGCGATTTCGGGAACTACGCCGCCGAATTGTTTGTGGATTTCGATTTGCGATGCGACAACGTTGGTCAAGATTTTTGATCCATTCTCCACGACCGAGGCCGCGGTTTCGTCGCAAGAGCTTTCGATTCCTAAGATTTTCATAAATATATAAGTAGCACCTATTCTTTGAGGCTTAGGTCTATTATATCATACTTGAAGCAAAAAGTCAAGTATTTACTTGGCGTGGCTTGTTGTGTTATAATATATGTATGAATGAAAATGTTAAGAAAATATTGAAATATGTGGGGATTGGGCTGGGGTTGGCGGCGATTGTGCTGTTGTTTGTTTTGCTGGCGAGGAAAGAGGATAAATATGCGAAATTGGATCCGAGAGATATTCAGGTGCCGAGCGCGGTGAACGGGCAGATTGGTGACCATGTTTTGGGTGGCGAGGATACTGGTGTGGTCTTGTTGGAATATGGAGATTTTCAGTGTCAAGGTTGTGCTAGCGCCGACCCGAGGATTCAGGCGTTGGTGAAGGAATATGGAGATAAGATTACCTTTATTTTTCGCAATTTTCCGCTGACGAGCATCCATCAAAACACTAAGGCAGCGGCGAGTGCGGTGGAAGCGGCGGGTTTACAGGGGAAATATTGGGAAATGCATGTCAAGATTTATGAAAATCAGGAAGCGTGGTTTTATAGCGGCGTGGCGAAGCGAACGGAGCAATTTCAGAGTTATGCGCGAGAATTGGAATTGGATATGACGCAGTTTGACAAGGATTTTGCGTCGAGCGAGGTGACGGCGAAGATAAATAGCGACTTGAACTTGGGACAAAAAGATGATGTGAGTGGGACGCCGTCGTTTTTCTTGAACGGGCGAGCTTTGGACAGTAAAGAATGGGGTACGGACGTGGCGTTGCGGAAGGCTCTGGATGCAGTGATAAATGCCGGTTCGTCAGAGGACGAAGATACTGGAAATACTGAAAATAAGGAGTAAAGATGGAAAAGGAACGAGTTTTGAGCGACGAGGTGGCGGGGTTTATTGGGCAAGAAATACAGATTGAGGGGTGGCTGCATAAGAAGCGGTTGATGGGAGGATTAAACTTTTTGTCAGTGCGTGATAGGCGAGGTGTGGTGCAGATTTTGGTGGAAGACAAGGACGAACTGGAGAAATTGCGCGGACTGCAGATCGGGACAGTGCTTGAAGTTGTCGGGAAAGTTGTGGCAGACGAGCGAGCGCCGGGCGGAGCGGAATTGCATGATGTGCGACTGAAAGTTGTGGCACCAGTTATCGACGAGCCGATGATTGAGGTGGACAAGCCGATAAACCACAAGGCGGAGAACCTTGAAACTCTGTTTGAGACGCGAGTGCTGAATGTGCGGAACTTGCAGGAGCAGAAGATTTTTAAGATTCGAGCGTTCATGACGCAGATGTTGCGGGAGTATTTGATTTCGCAAGAGTTTGTGGAAATCGACACGCCGAAGATTTTGGCGGAGGCGACGGAGGGCGGGGCGGAAGTCTTTAGTGTGGACTATTTTGGCAAAAAAGGTGTTTTGGCGCAAAGTCCGCAGTTTTATAAACAGATTATGGTGGGGGCGTTTGAGCGAGTTTTTGAGATTAACCATAGTTATCGGGCGGAGCCGAGTGCGACGACGCGACACGTATCGGAACTTTTGATGATGGATTTGGAGATGGGATTTGTGCGATCGCATGGGGAAGTTTTGGATATGGTGGCTGGGGCGGTGAAATATGCGGTTACGAAAACTTATGAAAAATTTGCGGACGAACTGCGAAGCTTGCAGGCGTCGGAATTGAAATTGACGGAAAGTGTGCCGATTTTTACGATTGCGGAGATTCACGAAATGTATTTCAAGGCGACGAAAAATGATGTGCGTGAGGAGAAGGACTTAATCCCTGATGAGGAGAAGTTTATTGCGGAATATGCGCGCAAGGAGTTGGGGTCGGATTTGGTTTTTGCGAGCGAGTTTCCGGCGGCGGCGGCGAAGTTTTATCACAAAGTTGATGCGGAAAAGGGTGTAGTGTATTGGGCAGATTTGATTTATCGGGGAATTGAGATTGCGACTTGTCCGCTCCGTGAGCATAATTACGAAAAGATGATTGAGCAGATGAAAGCGGCGGGGCTGGATGTTGACCATCCTGGTTACAAATATTATTTGCAAGCGTTTAAGTATGGTTTGCCAGCACATGGCGGTTGTGGATTGGGTGTGGATCGGTTGGTGCAGAAAACGGTTGGGCTGCACAATGTCAAAGAAGCGATTTTGTTCCCGAGAGATATTCACAGGATGACACCGTAGGCGGTTTATGAGGAAGTTTTGGCGAAGTTTTAGCATAAGCGTGATGGTTTTGGGGGCGGTTTTGATGAGTTTTTTGCCACAAAATGTTTTCGCTGAGAATAAGGATTTGTATAGTTTGGTGGCGGAAAATTGTGGTTCGATTAAAACGCAAATTCGTCGGTTGCAGGTTTCGGACGCTAATACGCGAGTGGCGTTGGGGCAAAAATATGACTATATATCTGGCGTTTTGATGAATAATATGGATTTGCGAGTGATGGCGAATGGTCAAAATGCCGATGGGTTGATGAAAATTGCGAACGATTTTGGAAAATCGGTGGAATATTTTCGGAAAAGCTACACGGTTTATGATAATTTTGCAACGAAGATTTTGGGAGTGGATTGCGCGCAACATCCGCAAGAGTTTTATGCGAATTTGGAGGAATTGCGATTGCTTCGGGGTGGGGTGAAGGGAAATTGCAACACGCTAGCGGAGTTGGCGGATAAATATAGGGCAGAAATTGTTTTGCGGCAGAAGGGGCCGGTTGAGAATGAATAAGTTTTTTGGCAAATTGACTGGAGAAAAAGGGACGCGAAATCTGATAGTTTTGGGTGCATTGGCGATTTTGTTTGCGGTTTTGTTGACAGCGATCAGCATTATGGTTTACCAAAAAGGCGGGGCGATCCAGTTGGATCTGAGCCGTCCTGGGTATGAGCCGGAGAAGTCAGTTTCGGATGAAGCGGCGAAGGATTTTAGTAGCAGCGGGGGGTTGGACGATAATACTTATGATGAGTTTTTGATTATTTGGGATGAACAGACGAAACCAATAAAAGGGGATGTCTTTCGGGCATCGCCGCTCGGGAATGAGAGCTTGGGGCTGGAATAGTAGTAGGAACTTGATTTTTTCGCGCAAGTGTGCTATACTGTAGGGGTAAACTATTAATTTTCGGTGTTTCGTGAGATTGTGACGGTTTTGTTATGATTTTGCGGTAAAACACCTCCAAAGAAAGGAACCGAGGAAATGAAAGAGTATGAATTGACAGTTCTGCTTGCGCCAGAAGCCGAGAAAGATGTTGAGGCAACTTTGACGAAAGTCAAGGGGGTTTTGACGGATAACGGTGGCGAAGTCAAAAGCGAAACCAATTGGGGACGCAAGAAATTGGCTTATGACATCAAAAAACAAGATTTTGCGACCTATGTTTTTATGATTGTGGCGTTGCCGGCTGAAGCGCTGGTTAAAGTCAGCGGTATTTTGAATATCACTGACGGTGTTTTGCGCTATTTGTTGGTCAAAAAAGACATCAAAGCCGACAAGCGATTGGCTGCCTCCAAAGAGCGAGCGGCAAAAGTGGTCGAGTAGAGTTTTTGGCTTTTTGCGAAAATGTAATTTTACAGATTAAAAAGTTTAGTGCTTACGCTTGCAATGCGCGGTTTTATTTGTTATGATAGATATGTAAGTTAAGGAAGCCTCGAAAGAGGAAAGAAAGGTAGGAATATGGTAAAAGGTTTTAGTAAAGTATTTTTGATTGGCAATTTGACGCGCGATCCGGAGACACGGAGTATCCCAACGGGGACAAATGTGACGAATTTTTCAGTGGCGGTGAATAATAGCTGGCGCGGAAAAGATGGCGTGTCGCACGAGGAGACTGGGTTTTTTGACTGTGTGGCTTGGAGCGGGTTGGGCGATACTATCGCGAAGTTCTTGAAGAAGGGTGATCCGATTTTTATTGGTGGACGGTTGAGTCAGAGGTCTTGGGAAGATGAAAAAACTAAAACTAAGCGCTATCGCACAGAGGTGGTGGTTGAGGATTTCAACTTCATTGGTGGCGGAAATGGTGGCGGTCCGAAGAACGACTTTGGCGGCAATAACAGCGAGGCTTCGTTTGTGTCGTCTTATACTGCTCCCGCCTCGAACAATAAACCGTCAGCGCCAAAAGCGAGCGAGATCAATCTCGATGATATTGACGAAAACACGGAGATTGATTTGTCCGAAGTTCCATTTTAATCCTCTGGCGCGACCGTGCGGGTTTAGTAAGAATTGACTTTTTAATCAAAGTGTGCTATAATGGTAGGAGAGAGTTGTGATTTGATTAAATAAAGAAAGGATTTTATGAAGAGATTTAAGAAAGATGCTGGTTTGTATTTTGACTATAAGGATGCAACGTCTTTGCGACGATTTGTGGATAGTTATGGTAAGATTGAACCGATTAGCAAGACTGGTTTGTCAGCAAAACAACAAAGGCAGTTGGCGGTGGCGATTAAGCGCGCGCGACATTTGGCGTTGTTGCCGTTTGTGAACTCAAAATAGGGGGATTTATGTTTGGACCAACAGATTTGAAAAAAAATGTGATTGTGCAAATTGATGGCACGCCGTTTAAGGTGATTGAGTATTCGCAAAAGGTTATGGGGCGCGGCGGGAGCATTGTGAATGTCAAGTTGAAGAACTTGGTGAGTGGTGCGGTGATTCCAAAGACCTTTAAGGGTCAGGAGAAAATCGAGCCGGCGGAAGTTTCGAGCCAAAATGTGCAGTATTTATATAACGATGGCACGGATTATTTCTTCATGAACCCTGTTTCGTTTGAGCAATTTCAGGTTGCGAGTGAGTTGGTTGGCGATTATGCTGGCTTTCTCAAAGATGGCGATGATTCTATGAGTCTGCAATTTTTTGATGGTAGAGTTATAAATGTCGAGATGCCGAAAAACATTTATTTGGAAGTGAAATATACCGAAACGGCGGTTAAGGGTGATACTTCGTCGAGCGTGCAGAAAGATGCGACGCTTGAAACTGGTTTGGTGATTAAGGTTCCAGCTTTTATTAAGACCGGTGATATTGTTTCGGTTGACACTGAAACGAAAGCCTATCGTGAGCGAAAAAAATAAAGCTCTGGGTTCGTCGGCGCATTCGGATTTTTCGGCGCAAGATTTTGGACGCGTTTCGCGGGCTGGTCAGAAATTGGCCGATGCGAACGCGTTTTTTGGTGTGGATTTTCGGGGGCGAGTGGTCTTAGATTTGGGCAGTTCGACGGGTGGGTTTACGGAATATGCACTGAGCCGCGGGGCGAAGAAAGTTATTGCTGTGGAGATTGGAACGAGGCAGATGGATTTGCGGCTGCGGAATAATTTTAGGGTAGAATTGCACGAGAAAACGAATTTGTTTGATTTTGTTTTGCGCGAAAAAGTGGATGTCATTGTGGCGGATGTGTCGTTCCTGAGCCTGCGGAAGGTTTTGATAAAAATTGCGAAAGATTTTTTGGGTTCTTCTGACGTTGATGTTTTGGTAATGTTGAAGCCGCAATTTGAGGCTAAAAGTTTTCAGTTGGTCAAAGGAGTGGTGAAAAATAGCAAAATGCGACGAGAAGTCATTAAAGATTTTGAGAGTTGGTTGAAGACTAATGATTGGAAAATTAGGGCGAAACACGACAACGAAGTCGCGGGTGCGAACGGAAATCGGGAAAGATTTTATTATTTAGTTAAAGTATAAGTTTTGGTGTTGCGATCGTAGGTGAAAAGTTCGCGTTTGCCGAGGGCGACTTGGATGGTGTTGGGTTGGATGCGGCGGACTTTAAGAACACCAGATGTGATTTCGTCACGAGTGAGGGGGGTTTTGGAAACTTTTAGTAGACTAGTGATGACATCGGCGACCGTGCGGCCTTCGGTGAAGCCCCAATCTTGGCGGGCGTAGATGCCGCGACCGATGAGGACGTAGGTTTTGTCCTTGATGAGTTCGTTGTGGATGGCGGCGGTGGTTGCCTTTTTGCCGGAATTGTAGCCGGCGTCTTCGATGGCCTTTGAGATTTCCTCGAAATGCATGGGTTTGCCAGAGGCTTTCATGACTGTCGCGATCTTGTCACGGATGGTGCGGGGTTTGATTTCTGGCCATTTGGCCAAGCCCCAAAGCTTGCCAGAAGTTGCGAGAAGCGAGGAGATTTTGGCTAGGGCCTCGATTTGGCTAGGATGCTCGTAGGATAATTGGACGTCGAGTTCGTCAAGGGTCATTGGTTCGCCGTTTTTGGTGATGATTGAGACGATTTCGTCAGTGCGCTTTTCGTAATCGCTGGAATTGCCGTATTCGGCGATGGCGAGGGAGGTGTAGAAATCTTTGTTTTTGTCGATGAGGGTGAGTTGTTTGCTCAAATATGCTACAAAAGCGAGTTTTGCGCCGAGTTCGGCGGTGGCTTCGTCACCAAAAAGTTGTTGGTTGATGAAATCTAGAGTGGCAACGCGACCGTTTTCGGCCAAAATACGGATGATGATTTTCTCAAAACTGTTCAAGATTGGTGTTAGACTGGTGTCGCTGTCTTGGTTTGCCAACTTTTGGAGGAGGTTGTGTTCAATTTGGCGAACTCGTTCGCGAGTGATGCCGAGAGTTTGACCGATTTTCTCTAAAGTGGCCTTTTTGCCGTTTTGGTTGATAATTCCGAAGCGATATTCGGCGACTTGACGCTCGCGTTCGTTTTTGATGGTTGATAGAACCTTTTTGATGGCGGAGTTAAGATTGTCTTTGAGCTCTGTTGGGCTGGTTTGCATTGAGGTTTCCTTTCTTCATCTGTAAAAATAAATTTCTTGGCGCATTAAATATCTATGCCGTCTTATATAAACATAAAACAGCTTTTTCTACTACTATTATATCATACTGTAAGGCGGATGTCAATAGATTATGGCACTTTTTTGCGTTTTTTTGACAAAAATGGTATAATTTAGTATGAAAACTGTGGAAAAGTCATGTTTTGAGGAGATGGATTGGCGTGGGAAGGTGGCGGCGGTGCCAACGGAGACGGTTTTTGGGTTAGCGTGCAAGTTTGATGACGAGGTGGCCGTGCGAAAAATGATGGAGATTAAAAATCGCGGCATTGGAAGTGGGAAAGTTTTTAGTCTTTTGGTTTCGTCGCTTTCGGAAATTGAGAGATTTGCGGTGGTTGATGATTTTGCTCTTGGATTTTTGCGTTCTTTCTTTGGAAAATCGCTGACGGTGATTTTGCCGCGGAAAGGAAAAGTGAGCAGATATTTTGATAATTTTGAGACGATTGGATTTCGGTTGACGGGAGATGAGTTTTTGCTTTCGCTGGTTTCTGCGGTTGGTCCTTTGATTTTGACGAGTGCGAATTATCGGGGAGTCGCGCCGTATGCGACGAGCGGGGAAGTTGCTTTGGGTATGCCGGAAGTGGATTTTGTGGTTCGTGGTGCGGTTGGCGGTAGTTTGCCGACAACAGTGGTGAAGATTGAGGGTGAGAAAATTGAGGTTTTGAGGCAGGGGGAGATTGTGATTGGTTAGCCTTGCAAGAAATGGGAAGATACGGTATAATTGAGTTAGCTAAACTTTGATAAAATTGGCGACAAGTCAGTTGGCTTCAAGAAATAAATGCGACCATGTGCGCAGATTTAGTTCTTGAAACTACGATTTGTCAAAGTTTAGCGACTGCATGTGGTCGCTTTTTTTAAGCGATTGAAATAAATTAAAAATAAGGAGGATGTGATGCAGAATGAAAATATAAGTGGGTATGTTGAAAGCAGAACGAAAAAGTGGCCTTTTGTGGTTGCGCTTTTTGTTTTTATAATTACCGCAATAGTGTGTGTTGCGCTTGGTCCAGTGATGTTGGTGGTGGGTATTATGTCGGCTCCGTTTAGTTGGATAGTGAGTATGCTTTTGTTTCCTGTGGTGTTAAGATATTCGATTTTTGCGTTAATACTTTGTTCGTTGGTGAGTATCGTGGCGATTTTGTTTGCGAAGAAATATAAGAAACCGGGTAGTGTTTTGATATTGTGTAGTGGTTCGATTCTTGCTGCGGGAGTTATCGCAGTTTTTCAATTTTTTGTTC
Source organism: Candidatus Nomurabacteria bacterium (assembly GCA_031261545.1). Classification (GTDB taxonomy): domain Bacteria; phylum Patescibacteriota; class Saccharimonadia; order Saccharimonadales; family Saccharimonadaceae; genus WRLZ01. The sequence continues at coordinate 12,038 of JAISJL010000016.1, read as the reverse complement.
ATCGTGTAAATATATATGTGTTTGCTATTGTCTTATCGGCGTGTGTATTGTTGCCGATTATTTTGTTGGCCATATTTAAGAATAAAAATAAAGCGATTTTGGAAACTAGGGTAGTGAATACCGCCATTCCTCATCTAGTGCTTTTGACTGTAGCGCTGCTTGATGTTTGTATGTTGAGCGCTAAAGTTATCTCAACTTTTGCCGACGCGCAAAAGATTGAACAGGTAGTTGATGAGGAAATTGGAAACACGGAAGAATTGCGAATATCGCAGAGAAATACGCAAAGGAAAAATGATATGGCAAGGTTAGTGAGTGCGATTGTAATGTATCAGGCAAATAATAGAAATAACTTGCCAGACGACTGGGGTAAGCTTGTGAAAAGTTATATGTTGGCGGGCGGTGATATTTGGGACGATGTTGATGGCGTGGCGTATGTGATAGTTGAAAATAAGTCTGCGAGCGACGGTTGGACGCCGAGCCGTTGGAGTGGTGATCATAAGGTTTATGTTTCGCGTGGGTATGCCTGCGATGGCTCTGAAATTATTACGTCGGGTAGAACATCGAAATTGGCCGTGCAATATGCATTAGAGGGTGGCGGTGTGGTTTGTTTGAATAACTAGTGTTGCATTACTGAAAACGAAAAAGTGGGAAATAGATTGAAAATTATGCGGAAAAATGGTAGAATAGAAATATGAGCGATGTTGATAAAGTTAGCGAGGGGCGGGCGAAAGCGTTATTTGACAGCGCGGAGTTGAGTGGCTTTGAGGTTGGGACGGTTGTGGGTTTACGGCAAATACATAAATATTTGTTTGGTGGGCTATATGACTTTGCGGGTGAGATTCGGACGCAAAATATCGCGAAGGGTAATTTTCGATTTGCGAATAGTTTATATCTAGGTGATACGTTGGCGAAAATTGAGGAGATGCCGGAAAATGCTTTTGAGGAAATTATTGTAAAGTATGTCGAGATGAATATTGCGCATCCGTTTTTGGAGGGCAATGGACGGAGCATGCGGATTTGGTTGGATTTGATATTGAAAAGAAGTTTGCGAAAATGTGTGGACTGGTCGTTGGTTAATAAAGCGGGTTATTTGAGTTCTATGGAGCGTAGCCCTGTGAATGATTTGGAACTGCGGACTTTGCTTTCTGCAGCACTGACAGATAAGATTGACGATCGGGAAGTGTTTATGAAAGGAGTCGAGCAATCGTATTATTATGAGGTGGAGGCGTAAAATGAGCTTGAATATTGGGATTGTTGGGTTGCCGAATGTGGGGAAGAGCACGCTTTTCAACGCGCTCACGAAGGCGAATATTTTGACGGCGAATTATCCGTTTGCGACGATTGAGCCGAATACGGGGATTGTGCCGGTGCCGGATGGGCGGCTGGATGTTCTCGGTGAGATGTATGATACGGAAAGAATTGTTCCGGCGACGATTGAGTTTGTGGATATTGCTGGTTTGGTGGCGGGTGCGTCAAAGGGCGAAGGTTTGGGGAATAAGTTCCTCGCAAATATTCGCGAGTGCGATGCGATTTGTCACGTTGTGCGGGCGTTTGCGGATTCTTCGATTTTGAGTGTGGAGGGCGCGGGAGATGTTGCGCGAGACATTGCGACGATTGAGACGGAATTGGTTTTGGCGGATATTGAAAGTTTGGAAAAGCATATTCCGAAATTGGAAAAAGAGGCGAAAAATGGCGGACGGGAAAAGGTTGAAGAATTAAATTATTATAAGGAACTTTTAGACAAATTAAAAGGCGGTGATGGGCGGATTGTTTCGAGCGAGAGTGGGGTTCTCGGAAAGTTTTTTGGTTTGCCGCTTTTGTCGCAAAAGCCAACGATTTTTCTTTTTAATGTAAGTGAAGATGATTTGTTCGATGTCGAGAAGCGAAAAGAATTGGCTGCTATAGTTGCGCCTGCGAAGGCGGTTTTTGTGAGCGCGAAATTGGAAGAGGAATTGGGGCGATTGCCGAATGAGGATCGCGAAATGTTTTTGGCTGAATACAATTTGACGGAAAGTGGGTTGGCGCAAGTGGTGCGGGCGGCTTATGATACGCTTGGTTTGCAAAGTTTCCTGACGGCGGGAAAAAAGGAAACTCGGGCTTGGACAATTCGCAAGGGTTTTACGGCTCCGCAAGCGGCAGGTGTGATACATACAGATTTTGAGTGGGGATTTATTTCGGCGCAGATTTGTAATTTTGATGATTTGGTGCGGCTTGGAAGTGAAAAAAATGTAAAAGAAAATGGGTTGATGCGGACGGAGGGGAAGGAATACGTGATGAGAGATGGGGATGTGGTGGAGTTTAGGTTTAATGTTTAGAATGGGTGATCGTGATCAAAATGTCGTGGTTTTTGTTTGAGCCATTTGTCATTGTTGGCAGCGATTTCCGCTTTTTCCCAAAAATTCGTTTTGCCAGCATGGCGACCGTAAAGTAGGAACTCGACTTTTGGTGGACGACCGCCATTTGGTGAGCCTGGTAGAGGAATTAGGAATTTGCGTTGGCGTCCGAGCAGATAATATTTTAACGATAAAACTGTGCCGTGTAAAAGTTCTTGGCGCGTGACAATTTGACGCGTGAGCGATGTGTAGATTTGCTCATCGAGGGCCATTTTTAATTCGGAAATGGAATTAACTAACCAATCTTTTTGGTTAGTGTTGATAAAAACTTGAAGCAAAATTGACTCAAAGATGCCACGCGTTGGTTCCATTAAATCATAGACTAAACTTGGATAGTCGGTCGGCTCATGAAGAAAACCATGGTATGGACTTAAATGATGGTAGGTTATCCAGCGCAAAATTATGCCCGATATAAATTTGCTGGCTCCATCCAGTGCTTCGCTGGCTGGGTTTTTGTCGCGGCGTATCCATTCGGGATGATTAAGTTTGGTGAAATAGGCACGCCAATATTTGTGTGCATGCGTGGCTTCAATGTTGCGTAAGGTTTTGATGTTTGCGAATTGTGGAACTTTGGCTGATGGGATTAAATATGACATTGAGTGCATTTTTGCAATTAAAAGTTGACGAGCGATGTGTGTGGAAGTTCGTGATTGTTGACGTTTGACGAGTTGTTCCGTGATGGTGTCATCTTTGTCTGGACGTAAGCCGCCAGTGATGTAAATTGGCTGCGACATGTTGCGGCGATGGATGATTATGGGAATGCCTTTGCGTGTGATCTTATCCAAGATCTTTTGATCTAATTTCGTATCAGTTTCGCCATATATCATGATTGAAGAGATTTCGTTTAGGTTGACAATTTCTGTGCCACCATTGAAAACGAACTCGAAGATGCCTTTTTTGGTTTCTCGAATGGAGTGTAAGTAAGGCAGCCACATTGGCACGCGATTAGAATGATTTTGGGTTTTGACATTGCATTTCATGATATAATCATTTTAACAAATGTTTCATTTTTAAGCAAATTTCATGTATATATGACACAAAATATGAAAAAGGTTGCAATTACTGGTATTTTATGATAATATAGTAGGTAGTTAATTGCAAGTTAATAATCTGTTATTTTAGAGGAACTCCTCGTAAAATAGAGGAGAAAAGGCATACAAGTGGGATAACAGGCCTCGTAAAATAGAGGAGAAAAGGCATGATAGGGATAACTTTACCTCGTAAAATAGAGGAGAAAAGGCATATAAACACAAACTAATACCTCGTAAAATAGAGGAGAAAAGGCAAGGGCTTCGTTGCGGTTCCAATTTATTGGAAGCGGCAGCGAGCGTAGCGAAGTTGCCGAAAATTTTTGCTTATTCTTTTCTTCTCAAGTAAATCCATGATGTTTCCAGATATGATAGTGTTTGTGAATTCACTAGAAAGTATCTTAGCCTTTATCTCATGGTCTCTAAAATAACAGATTGCAATTAATTATATGTCAAGAGGAGAAGGACATTTTGAAGAAAAAGCAGTATATGAAGTTTCAGAAACGATCGCAAGGCAAACGCGGCTATCGTCTGCACGACGAGCGCATTGCGTATTCTGGGGGAACTGGTTCAATGCGCTCCATCAAATACGAGCTAGCTGACCCAAGCGGCATTACCGGTTTGCGTGATAAGATCGCCGAGGCCGTGGCTAGCGACAACAAATGGCTCTACGGCAATATTAATCTCAACGATTATCTCACTTGGCGAGCAGAAAAAACCAACGAGCAAATCGCGAATGGCGAGCGCGAATATTCATTCCTCAGGTTTTGGCTCAAGGCACTCAGTTTAGGTTTTATTTTTTCTAAACAGTCGCACGCTCCAAATGATTTTTCCGAGCAACTTTTGCCAAATCTTTTTGACACGATAGACGATAATTTACGGGACAAACTTAAAAAAGATAAATGGTGTGAGTTTGTAAAAAGCGGAACAGCGAAAACCACTGACGACAAATTGAAAAACCAAATAGCGAATTTGTTGAGTGACGAGAAACATAAAGACGACGAAAAGGTCAAAGAAATAATTAAAAAGTATCGAGAAAACAAAAAAGACAAATTCGGGCTGTTCGGGTTACAAAAACCAAACAACGATAATTACCCCAGAATTAGAGCGGTCGATGAGGATACTGGAAAAGAGTCGCAAAAGAATGCGGCCTTTTATTGCGACCCAGATTTCGAGATTATTGACGGAAAAGACACAACGAAGCTGTTAGACGAAATCATTAGGCGCTATAACGATAAATACAAGATTGACGAAAACAAGAAAGACGATAAAACAAGTAATCGCATAGCTCTTTACTCGTTAAATCAAGGATATATTCCTCGCGTTCTCAATGATTTGTTCTTGTTCGTCAAAAAAGGTGACTTTCGTGATTATCTTAAAGCGTGCAAAAGTTATTTTGGCGACAGCTATGATACGGATACTGTAAAAAACAGATTAGATGAATTAATGAAAATCGCTGACGTTCTACCAGAGAGACCGCAAATTGTTAAGGTGTGGGGTGATTACGCAAACGATTTCGGTGGGAAGTTAGAAAGCTGGTATTCTAATCGTTTAGAGAAGCTCAAAAAAGCACCTGAACAGATGATTGAGCTAGATAGAATGTTAGACAAGATTAATGAGGTTCTAAAATTACAAACAAACACTGACAGTGAAAAACAGTTAATAACCGAAACTAAAGAATACATTAAGGATTATGTCGCCAAAACCGAGCAGCCCAAGATTTTTGTGAATACATGGACGGTTGAGAAAAAGAAAACCAAAACCGAAGAAGCGAGAACTGTGCAGTATTGGGTGGAAAAAATCGCCGACCGTGAGTTTACAGAGAAATTAGAAAGTTTGTTGGCAGAACTCAGGAGTAAATTGAATGAGCACAACCAGCAAAATAAAGTCGTAGCTACCAAAAAGAAAAAGGGTGTAAAAGTTGGCGACGAAGTCGGGAGTTTAGATGATAAACTTGGTGGAACAAAGTCCGAAGACGGCGAGAGCAACGAAGCGGGCTGGCAGAAGATTTTGAGCAAGCATATTCAATCTGCACCGTTATTCTATGGCGAAAGTAAACGCCTACTTTTTGAGCAAACTTACAATCTGAAATCTTTGATAAAAACTGAGATCCAAAAAGTCGGCGATATTTTAGATAAAGCAATCGACTTAGATAAATACCAAGACGAAGCCAACGGGCTGAAAAAGAACGAAAAAGGAAGCCGCACGATAAATACTCTGGCGAGATTTTATGAGCGATTTGGGCAAGACGGTTATGATGGCAATACACAAGTTAAAGATATTTTAGAGAGCATCGCTACGGAAATTGGCGTTAATTTTATTAAAAAAGATACCGAGCGATTTTATTTAAGTGGTAGAGAGCGGGATGATCGGCTTAAGTGTATTGAATGGAGCAAAACTCTGACAGCAGAAAGATTAGTCGAACTCTCAAGAATTAGAGAATTATTTGGCGAGTACCAGAAAGATTTTAACAACCTCAATTTATTCAGAGACACTATTCAGTTGGCTCGCACAGTTGTAGCGGTCGTGATGACGGACGCCGATAAAAAAGACCAGATTGAGAACAACTATATTTTTTCGCAACTTTCTGGCTACAATGCGATTTTGAGTAAAAAACAAGTTGTCGTGCGTTATCAACTACAATCTACTGGTTCGGATGGCAATAAGAACAACGTTTTTGCGGGTGGCAATCAAGTTACGCTTGGTGCCGGTTTGCAAAAACCTGACAAGCAATATATGAAACACAAGAAAGGTGAGAAGCCGGAGGAATTGCGAAATAAAGAAGTTCAACGTTATTTTTATGTGTTCAAGAATTATGAGCTAGATGATGATAAAAAAGTCGCGCTAACAAAAATCTGTAAAGCCAAAGACAATACCGACAGTCCAGAAAGTGATATTGTGAAAACAACTGCGAAATATCCCGCGCTCAAAGTCGCTTCGTCAAGATACCAGATACAGTTTTTGGGTTGGTTTTTCGGCAAGCACAGTCAGAAAAAGACAAAATTGAAACTGTCAGGCGCATTTGTCATCGCAGAGAAGATAGTTGATATTGATTGGTCTGGTGATAATCCGAAAACTTCCGAAAAAGACCATCGCATTTTTGTTTCGCAACCATTCGAGCTATTACCACCAGAGAACCCAGAGTTTGACGCCAAAAACATCAAAAACATCAAAAACCGTTTCATCGGCGTGGACATTGGTGAATATGGTTTAGCATGGAGCTTAATTAAGGTTGAGGATAACCAGGTTAAACAATTAGACAGCGATTTCATCGCCGATAATCAACAGCAGGTCTTAAAAAACGAAGTCAAAAGCTGGCGAGCCAGCCAAGTTCGACAGACCTTTACAGCGATGGACACAAAAGTTGCTCGTCTGCGTGAAAGCTTAATCGGTAGTTACAGAAATCAACTTGAAAGTTTAGCATTATCCAAAAACGCCACACTCAGTTTTGAGTATGAAGTGAGCGGTTTTGAAATCGGTGGTAAGAAAGTTGCAAAGATCTATGATAGTATCAAGCAAGCCGATGTGTTGAAAGGTGGCGGCGATAATGATGAAAAAATCAAATCGAGTTGGGGAGGCTACAAGGCAGGGGCAAAAACTCGACCATTGCCAGGCGAAAAGTTGAACTATGCCAAAGAAACCACCGCTGCTGGCACTTCGCAATTCTGCACAAAATGTAAAACTTGGGCGAGCCTAGACCTAGACGAGAATGGCGATTATCAATTAGAAGATTATAAAGATGGACTATTAAAAACGAAGCTGAAAAGTGGTCGCTATGTCCGCCTCTTCGCTCCACACAATAAATCCGGAGACACCGTCAAAGGCAAAGACCTCAAAGGTATGATATATAAAGCCATGCGTCCCAACGAAGACGGTCTAGGTATAGAAATAGTAAAACGAGAAAAAAACTGGCAAGAACTCTCCAAAACCTTTGGTGCCGGCAAAGACCGTGGCAACATCGGTATCTACGTCTGCCCATATGTTGACTGCCGTCATATCTCTGACGCCGATCTCCAGGCCGCTTTCAATATCGCCGTACGCGGTTATTTCAAGGCCAATCCGCCCACTGGTGGTCAAGATAAAAACGGTAAAATCAAGGAGGGCTATCTTTCTAAAGAGAAACTTTGTGAATTGGAGGCTAGTTTGGATTTTGAGGCGATTTGTGGATTATCCTAGGTTTTTATGGGGTTTTGATTTTTGGTTGGAAAATTATCAGGCTGGTGAAAATCATTAAGGCAAAAACAGAAATGAATTGAAAGGTGAAGAAGTTGATGTTTTGGAGTATTGCGGGAAATAGGTTTAGGGGGTTAAAAATGTCCCAAGAATTGAAGCGGAGGAAGCGGCCGATCCAGATGCCGAGGGCGCACAAAAAAGATAGGATTGCGTAAAGAATTATTGTGCGTGATTTTGGATTTGTGGTTGGGTTTTGTTTTTTGTTTTGGATTTGGTTTTGCGGAAGGAGAGTTTGGAGTTTGTAGATGGCTTTGAGGCCGAAAGTCCAAGACAGGATGACGCCGATGAAGATGAGGAAGAGCATGAGCCAAGAGTCGAAGTTGTCGGTGTAGTAGGTGGCGGAGATTTCATAATTAGCGTTGTAGAAGTTGTAGGTGTTGGTGTGGATGAGGTCGGTCATGACGTAAAAAGCGTTGGGGAGGAAAAAGAGGAAGCAGACGCCGAAAAAGATTTTTGTGAGCTTTTGGTTTTTGTATTTGGTGATGAAATGGGAAAAGAAAAGCGGAAGCCATGCCAAAAAAACGTTCCAAATCATCCAGATTGAGAGGGTTTTGCCGGTGATGAGAAAGACTAGGGCGCAGAGAAAAATGTAAATGATGAGAAATATATGGAGTTTTGGGATTTTATTCATATCTTTATTATAACATTTGTGATATAATATGTATATGTTTATTGACACAGCGAAAGTTTTTATCAAGGCGGGCGACGGCGGAAGCGGTGCGGTGAGTTTTCGGCACGAGATTTATATTCCGAAAGGTGGACCGGACGGTGGAAACGGCGGACAAGGTGGTGATGTGATTTTCAGGGCGACAAAGGATATGAATACGTTGTTGAAGTTTCGTTATGCGCCAGAACTTAAAGCCAAAGATGGCGCGAATGGCGCGAAGCGACTTTGCGCTGGACGAAGCGGCGAGGATTTGGTGGTGGAAGTGCCAGTGGGGACGATTGTTCGCGATGGAAGCGGCAAGATTGTGGCGGATTTGACTTTTGATGGAGATTGGAAAATTGTGGCGAAGGGCGGCGAGGGCGGCTTTGGCAATGCGCACTTTAAGAGTTCAACACGACAAACGCCAAAAATTGCAGAAAAAGGCGTACCGGGCGAGGAATACACGGGAGAAATTGAGTTGAAACTTTTGGCGGACGTGGGTTTGGTTGGGTTTCCGAATGCGGGGAAGTCGACATTTTTGAGCGTGGTTTCGAATGCGCGACCGGAAATTGCGAACTATGAGTTTACAACTTTGACACCGAATCTTGGCGTGGCAACGATTGACCAAAATGACTTTTTGATTGCGGATATTCCGGGGCTGATTGAGGGAGCGAGCGATGGCAAAGGTTTGGGTGACAAGTTCCTGAAACATATTGAGCGGACGAGCGTTTTGCTGCATTTGATTGACGCGTATAGCGAAAATATTGCAGAAAAATACACGGCGATTCGGAATGAATTGGAAAAATATTCGGAAGATTTGATTGGGCGAAATGAGATTATTGCGCTGACAAAAATCGACGGACTGGACGATGAAATAATTGCGTCGCAAATTGCTGCATTGCGTGAGGTCGTGGGGGTTGATGCTCCGGTTTTTGCGATTTCGTCGCTGTCGCATACTAACATTGAGAACTTGTTGCGGGAATTATTGAAGCAAGTGCGGGCGGTGAAATTGGCAAACGAGGGCAGCGGAAAATACGCTCTGGAAATTGCGGAGGGCTTCGTTGATGGCGAGGAGATGGATTTGCCGGTGATTAAATTGGAAGCGAAAAATAGCGACGACAAATGGCGGATTGAAAAATTGAGCGACAAGATGTTTGTGGTGTATGGGGCGAAGATTGAGAAGTTTGCGTTGAAGACGGACTTTGGTAATTTTCATTCGGCGAATAGGCTGCGAGATATTTTGCAAAAAATGGGCATTGCGGCGGAACTTTCGCGACAAGGCGCAGACGAACTTTCTGAGATTACGATTGCTGGATTGACGTTTTTGTTGGGGAAACAGTAGTATGAAAAGAAATCCTCTCTCTCTCTCTTGGTAGATATAGGTTATTAATTTTTGTTGCGACATTGTTGGTGATTGTGGGCAGTTTGGTTGGAGGATTGTTGGTGGCGCGGGAGAAAGTTGGGATGACGGAAGCGTTGATTGGGCCGGCGGATGTAACTGTGGAAAACACGGCGGATTTGACAACGGCGGTGCAACAAGGTGTGACCACAGTAATAGGCGACACGATGTATTCGTTTGGCGGAAGTTTGACGACAGCGGGGGCGGCGATAACTAATGCGTATAAATATGATTTAACGGTAGACAATCCTGCTCAAGAAGAGATTGCGGCGCAACCGAAAGCAATGGTTGGATCGGTGGCAGTGTCTGACGGAACTTTTGCTTATATTTTGGGCGGATATAATACCACGAGTTATGGTCAAAACAGTGTTTACAAATATGACCCCAGCGCCGATACTTATACGCAACTTGATGATATCCCAGAAGCGAGGGGGTTTAGCGGCGGGGGATATTATGATGGTTCGATTTATTATTTCGGTGGGATAACGAATACGACTTCGACAGCGGCGTGGACAAATAAGATTAGTGAATATAACGTTGAAACTGGCGTTGTAACAGATTGGATAGAGACTTTGCCGCGGAGTTTATATTTTTATTATTCGGTGATTGTTGGTGATAAAATCTATGTTTTTAATGGGCTGGATGGGACCACAATTTATAATGAAACCTTTGTGCTAGACTTGACAAATAAAACTGTAACTCAAAAAGCGAGTATGACGACACCGGTGGTTATGCCGGCAACTTATTATGATGGTGGAAAATATATTTATTTGGTGGGCGGCGCAACAAATCGCGGGTTATCGGCGTGGACGACGACGGTGCAACGATATGACATTGAAGCGAACACTTGGAGTGCGACAACACCAACGGTGGCGGTATTGTCGAAGTCACATACGCAATTTGGGGCTTATCAAAATACGTTGTTTGTCGCCGGCGGACGAGATACGGCAACGGTGGCGACGACGCAGAAAGTTACTTTTCCAACTGTTGCTACTCTGTCAACTTTGCTGGAATCGCTCACAACAGAATCGCCTTTTGTGCTGTCGCCAGCGTTTAATTACAGTACTTTGACTTATGACGTGGACATTTTTGATAATACGGCGGTCTTTCCGCTGACGGCGGTGGCCTATGATAGTAGTGCTACTGTGACAATCACGGGCACGTCCTATATGAGCGAGGCTATCCAAAATCCTGTGATTACGATAACGGTATCAAAAGAGGGAGAGGCAGATACTGTGTATACATTGAATTTGCATCGGGCATTGACAGAGGTTGCGAAGACGGATTTTGCGGCAACGGGATACGCGTCGACTTTCACAGCACCGGCTAATGGAAATTATAGATTGGAAGCGTGGGGCGCGAGTGGCGGAGCATTTGTGACGAATACGAGTGGTTATGTGGCTTTTGGGTCTTACACCGCCGGGACATTGTTTATGAATGCCGATGACAAGATTTATGTTTATGTGGGGCGAGAAGGGACAAACGGTAACAACGACGCAGCAGGAGCAAAAGCTGGCGGTTGGAACGGTGGCGGAAATGGCGGGACAAAATCTTCGCCAGCACGAAGCGGGCCGGGCGCCGGCGGAGCGACGGATTTTCGATTGGTTTGTGCGAATACTTGTAATGGCACGACGGACACGACTTGGAGCGTGGCGAACAGTTTGATTTCGCGGGTGATGGTGGCGGGGGGAGCAGGAAGTCGTTCGCAAGTCGTGGCTGGAATTGTGCAGTCCGGCGGCGGATTGAGTTCGACGACTTCCGGAGTAGCAACGGCAGCGACGCAACTTGCGGGTAACGCTTTTGGCGTCGGCGGAGCGGCAACAAATAATAGCTATAATTTTGCGGGCGGTGGCGGTGGTGGATATTGGGGTGGAAAAGGCGGAACTGGTAACGAAAACTCAGTTGGCGGCTCGGGCGGCTCGTCGTATATCTCGGGGCATACGGGGGCGATTGCGGTGATTTCGGCGAGTTCAACGGCACCGCGAACTGGCACGGGCGGAGCGGCTTGCGTGGTCGGGACAACGGATAATTTATGCTCGGTGCATAATTCGGGCAAGATATTTACCGATACTTTGATGATTGACGGTGCGGGGAAAAACTGGACGAATGTGGTGGGCGGACAGACGGCTATGCCGAACCCGGCGGGTGGAACTTTTGCAGCGAACACCGGCAAAACGGCGGGCGGTTATGCGCGGGTGACAAGATTGGCACCGGACAACACCAACGCCTTCCTCCGCGATCTGACCGTGTCGGCGGGGTCGCTGGTGCCGACGTTTGATCCGGAAACCACGAATTACACTTTGGCGCTGACCGCCGACGACGCGACGCTGTTCTTTAAC
>JAISJL010000006.1 GCA_031261545.1 Candidatus Nomurabacteria bacterium | reverse complement strand
CAGCCACGGGGCATAACAGTTCTGTGACATATTGCACAGCTAGACAGCCGGTGATAGACCTTGATAGATATTCTGGGCCGGGGGAAAGTTGGGCCACAGCCAAAGTCCCCTACAACTATTTGGCTGAACCGCTCGTGAAGATTGATGGAGCGGTTTCGGCTGGCGATCGAGATAGTGGCGTAAGTCTTGGCGTGACAGCGGATGTTGAAGTCAAGCCGCGATGCAACACGACGGTGAGCGTAAGCTGTTATGCAACAATGACTTTTACGTCGGAGTGGCGGGTGGTCAAGTTCTTGATTGCGCCGGGTGGCTCACCGAGTAGCGCAGGTTATGGCGGAGCAACGAGTAGCGCTTCAGCGATGTGTTCATATTACGGTAATTCGTCGTATTACTACAATGGCGCGGAGACTGGATGTGTAGATATCGCATCCGGAAATGGGACTTGGGACGGAACTTTGGGCGGAACGGTGGCGAATTTGCATAGCGGTAGTTATTTCTCTGACGATGTGCCAGTTGGAACAAAGGTTTGTTATGCGGCAGGGGTTTATCCAGCGAGTAGCTATAGCACACACGAAACATCGCAAGCCTCGATGGCTGCAAATGATGCGGCCATGCAAATAGGTACGGCTTTGCCGATTTGGCGCTACGGCGAACCAGCCTGTGTAACGGTCGGCAAAAAACCAAAAGTCGAGATCCTTGGTGCTGGGATGAATATTCCGGGTATGGTGTCGACTTCGCAGACGGTCAAGAGTTTTGGTGGAACTGGTAATGCTTTGGCGATGTTGACTAACTTGGAGCGTAGGGTTTATGGATCTTGGAGTGAGTATGAGACAGTGGCTGGCGGGGCGATTAAGACATCAGCAGGTGGATTGACAGGAACGGCGACAGGAGCGGCGACGGGGAGTTATGGATTAAGCACCAATGGCACTTATTCGCGACCGGAGATTAAGCAGTGGAGCAGAGAGACAATAACCAATAGCAATGACAGTGCCTTGGGGAATTACGTTAAGGCGGCACTACCTACGATTGCGACAAGGTTGAGTGATGATTGTGGGAATATACCGAATTGCACATTCAGCACGGCGTCGAATATTGGTGGAAATAGCATGTCCTCTGGACAAACTAAGGTTTGGTCGGTGAGCGGCAATGCAACGATTAGCGGGAATATTACTTACCAAGAAGGTCCTTATGGGAATATTAACGATTTGCCACAGGCAGTGATCATTGTGCGGGGGAACTTGATCATTGGTGCGGGTGTAACGCAGATTGACGCATGGGTGATTGTGACGGGGACGATTTATACCTGCAACAATATTAGCTCGGTCAGTTCGCTGAACAACAGCACTTGCGCTAGCAAGTTGGTATTCAACGGTCCAGTTTCGGCAGGGAAGATTAAGTTAATGAGGACGGCGGGGAGTGGAGTGAATAACTCGCTTAGGACTTCTTGCTCGCAAGGGATAAACAGTTGTGCTTCGTCTGGTAAGACGGTTTACGGATATAACCAATGGCAAGATGCTTCTGGCGACCCTGCGGAAGTGTTTAACCTGCGGGCAGATGCATATATGTGGGCGTTTAATCAGTCTTTGCTTGGTGGTCAGGCGAGGACGACGTATGTGAGGGAGGTGGCGCCAAGGTATTGACGTGCTACATCTGTTGATTTTAGATGCTGTTGTATTTTTTACAACAGCATCTGCTTTGTTTATGCACTATTTTCCGAGTAAAAATCTGAGCCAGATTTGCCAGTTTTCGGTCGGTTTTTCGGTGATTTGGTCGATTTCGTCTTGCGTTTCTTTTTCTGCTAGGTTTTTGATATTTTCGGACGGATCGGGAAGTTCGATGATCTTTTCGCCGTCGGCGATGACGCCTAATTTTGTCCGAAGAGTTAGGTCTTGGTATTCGGCACTACTGCGCCAGATTTTTTGGTATTCGAGTTCGGCGATTTCGTATTCGAGTTTTCGCTTTTCGCGAGCTTGAGCGGAGATTTCGAGGCTTAAGTCATAGTTTTTCTGCATGGCGTTGACACCAGCGAAGACGCATAAAACTGCTGCGATGATAATGATTGCCACCGCGATATTGTTGGTGGCGAAAAGCTTTTTTGCCCGCTTTTTGATGCCCTTTTGTTGTTCCATATACTTCCATTTTACCACACTTTGTGATATAATGTTGGTATATTCTTGGGAATTGGCCAAGCGGTAAGGCAACGGGTTCTGGTCCCGTGATCGGGGGTTCGAATCCCTCATTCCCAGCCAAAGAGATTATTTAGTTTTGTTTGCCGTCTTGCTTTAGCGTTTGGCGAGAAAGAGGAGGGTGTCGAGGCAATCTTGGAGGACTTTTTCGCGAGGTTGGGCGGCGTTGATTTTGTAGGCGAGTCCTAATCTTGCATAGAAATTAACGACAGGTAGGGTTTTAGTTTCGTATTCCTTGATGCGGCGTTTGACGATTTTGGCGGTGGCGTCGTCTTTGCGGATGCCGCCGTCGCGGTCCTGTATCTCTTGCGCGATTTTCCAGCGACTGAGGACTTCGTCCTTGGAAAGTTCCAAAACTAGAACGAGTTTAGTCGGGTGGTTGTATTTGATGAGGGTGTTCATGGTGGGGTATTCTTCGCCAGTCCAACGACCGACGGAACTCAAAACAAGAGCCTTGCCAGAAAGCGAGGCGCGGCCGAAGAAGGGCAGGACGATTTGTTTGAACTCTTCTGTCGGAGTGAGAGTGCCGTTGTTAGTTTCCTTTATGGCTTTTTGGGAGAAAAGGCCGGAATTAGAGCGGATGATGTCGCCGCTGCTGATGAATTCGGCACCGAGGATTTCGGATAATTTTGTGCAGACGGTGTCTTTGCCAGCAAAAGGCACGCCGAAGACGTTGACCGAGCCACTACCGAGCCATGATTTGATAAGTTTTATTTTTGCGCTATCTTCCATATAGGTATATTTTATCACATTACGCTTATACTTGCAATATTTTTATGGAGCGTGTATAATAGATGTATGAATATATGGGATTTGATTATTGTGCAGCCGATTTTCAATATTTTGTTGGCGCTTTATAGCGTTTTTCGGGATTTTGGGTTGGCTTTGATTGTCTTTACGATTATTGTTAAGCTGCTACTGTGGCCTTTGGCGAAAAAGCAATTGCACCAGTCGCGGTTGATGAAAAAAATCCAGCCGGAATTGGCGGAGATTAAGAAGCGTTGCAACGGCAATAAACAGATGGAATCATTGCAGATGATGGACTTGTATAAGCGGAATAATATCAAGCCGTTCCAAACAATGTTGACTCTGATTATCCAGCTGCCGATTTTTATTGCGATTTTTAGCATTGTGAATATGGCTTCGGGCGGGGGTGAGGCGGTGGCGAAATATGCTTATGGTTTTATCCAAAAATTGGCGCCGGTAGCGGAGGCGATTGCTAATCCGGACTTTTCTCTGAAATTGTTTGGTTTTGTTGATTTGCGTGCGCATGCTTGGCCGGGCGGTGGGTTTACTCTCAGTGCGATTATTTTGTTCCTGTTCGTGGTGGCGTCGTGCGTGTTACAATATGTGATTTCCAAACAGCAAATGCCGTCAAAGAAGGACAAGCGAACATTTAAGCAGATTATGAAAGACGCAGCAGAGGGCAAGCAGGCCGACCAGAGCGAGCTAAACGGGATTGTCAGTTCACAGATGACGAAAATTATGCCAGTGATGATGTTTTTGATTATGATTGGGCTACCGGGGGCAGTGGTGTTGTATTATTTGGTGACAAATATTATGGGATATGTGCAACAGCGGATGATTTTTAAGCAAGATTTGGACGAAATGGAGGCAGGGGCAGACAGAAAAATCGTGCGAGAGTTGAACAAAATTGAAGAAGCGGAAATTGTTGAAGATAAAACTGGCGTCTACAAAAAGTCCAGTGGAAAAACACACATAACAAAACTGGTCGCAAAAGAAAAGGGTGGTAAGTTAAGGAGGAAATAATGGACAAAGAGCAAGCTATCAATTTTGCAACAAAGTTTTTGGAAGATATTTTGGCGTTCTTCGGGGAGAACTTGGCGGTTCGCGCCAGTAGCGACGACAATTATATTAAACTTTCGGTGCCGTCGAGTGACTTGAATAGCATTTTGATCGGCAAGCATGCCGAGGGTTTGCGAGATTTGCAGATGATTGTGCGATCGGCTTTGGAAGTCAAGGGCTTCCAAGATTTGCGCGTGTCGATTGATGTGGCGAACTATAAAAAACAACGGGCGGAAAAAATCGCCAAACGCGTAGAGGAGGAATGGGTGCCGAAATTGCGCGCGACAAGAACTCCGATGCGACTTAATTTGCCGGCCAGCGATCGATTTACAGTGCATGAGGTGATCGAGGATTATTCGGATATTTTGGCAGAAAGCGAAGGCGTGGGGCGCGAGCGAATTTTGGTGCTGAGCCTTCGGGAAGAAAATGATTAGATTTTGGTTTGATTTTTAGGGGATTTTAGATTTATGAAAAAACGATTGGTGATTGACGCGCGGATTATAGACACCACAACGGGGCGGTATTGTCGGGGACTTTTGGAAGGATTCGGGAAGAAATTGTTGGCAGAGTTTGAGGTGGTCGTTTTGGTGCCGCCCGGTTCGCGTGAGGCTTGGCAAAAAGTTTATCCGCGCTTCAAATTTGTGGCGTGCGACATTAAGAATTATTCTTTGTGCGAGCAATTTGGGCTTTGGAAGATTTTGCGAGGGCTGAAGGCAGATTTGGTGCATTTTTGCATGCCGCAGCAACCGATTGGCTATGCCCTTTTTGGTAAACATAAGATTGTGACGACGTTTCATGATTTAACACTGCTGAAAACATATAATCGGGATAAAAATTGGCTGGTTTTTAAGATAAAACAGGCGATTGGGCGAGTGATTTTCAAGGTGGCGCTACATCGGTCGGCTGCAATTTTGTGCCCGAGTAATTTTACGGCTAGCGAAGTGGGGTCTTTTGGAAAAATTGCGCCAGAAAAGGTTTCGACGACGTATCTTTCGGGAGAGATACCTATTGACTTTTCGAGCAAAGTGTGCTATAATGGCAGTAAGTCTAGCAGCACAGATGATGGTTTGGTGTTGCCTGAAACACTTTCGCCGTCCTCGGAAACGCCGCGAGTTTGGGATTTTGGTAGAAATTATTTATTATATGTCGGTAACCAAAGTTCGTATAAAAACATTGTGCGGTTAGCGGAGGCGCACCAGAAATTGTTGAAAGATTTTCCGGGTTTGCATTTGGTTTTGGCGAGCCCACCGCAGAAAGCGACGGAGCAGAATAGGAAATTATTTGAGAAATTGAAATATAGAAACGTGGATTTCATGGGATGGTTGTCGAATGAGAAATTGGAGGAATTGTATCGTGATTGCAAGTGCTATTGTTTTCCGTCGTTGTTTGAGGGTTTTGGATTGCCGGGGTTGGAGGCGATGAAGTTGGGTGTGCCAGTGGCGTCGTCGAATGCGACGTGTTTGCCAGAGATTTATAACGGTGCGGCGATTTATTTTGACCCGTTAAGCTCGGACGATATGGCGGCAAAAATTGCGCAAGTTTTGAGTGATGCCAATTTGCGAAAGGATTTGGTGAATAATGGGTTCCGCCGCGTGGAAACATTTAGTTGGAAAAGATGCGCTGGAGAGACGGCGGAAGTTTATAGGCGCGTGATTGGTTAGTTAGTTTTGGGATTGAGTTTTATATTGGGTTCAGGCGCGGATTTTGAGGTATTCGACGACGGTTTGCCAATCGCGAAACTCCGGTTGGTTAGGAAACTTTTCGTTGACGAACTTTGCGCCAAAAGGTAACCACTCACCCTCGAAGTTGTCGACGCCGTTTTTGCAGTTGTCGTCCACCAAAAAATCGCCTTTGTTGAGACCTTTGTTGTTGGTCAAGATGAGCTTTTTGTAGAGTGGGTCGGGTTTATCTTCGCCGAAATAGCGTTTGATCCAATTGACCTTATCGAACCAGACGCTGGCGTTGGTCCAGCGAGCAGTCGAGAGGACATAAATGTCGAAAAGTTCGGCGAGGTCATGCACGGCCTGAACCGCGCCGGTCATGGGCAACATGGCGCCGGCGATGCCGGGGAGGTCTTTGAGGTTGTCGGCGTATTTGGCGCGCATTTGATCGGAAATGCCGATTAGTGCAGATTGCTCGTCAGCGAGGACACCGTCCATGTCGATGTAGAGGATCTTTTTGGGCATATTTTTAAGCCTCGTTTGGTATGACGGTTACGGTTTCGCCGCTGCCGTCGGTGCATGGAAAGCCGGCGAAAGCGCGAGTGAGTTCGTCTGAATTGTATTCTTCGCAATCAGTGATGCCCTGCGCAAATCTGAAGAAAATCCAATCGGAGGTTGGGCTTACACGATAAAACTCCATGGCCGCTCCGCCGATGCCAAGGCTCGCAGCGTCAATATAGGTATTTTGATATGGCGCGATTGGACTGTCTTTGATGGTGTAGTTGCCTGCGTAAATTATGTTTCCAGTGCAGTGTGCGATATTTTCACCGGAGCAAAAAGGAGCGGCGTCCGAGATGGCAGGGTTAGTTGCGTCAAACTCTGCGCAAGAAAAGGAGAACTCGTATGAGCTAGAGACATTGCAAGTTATGGTGTCCTTTTGGTAAATGACAATTGCGCCGTCGGTTTCGGTAATGGCTTTGAAATCATTCTCGGCAAAAAAGGAGACAGCTGACGATGTCAAAGAATCGCGTAAATCCATGTCTAGGTTGGTGCCTGGGTAAGAATAGCCTTCAACACCGGTTGTTTGTTGAACATAATATTCGAGATTAGGGGCTTTAACAACGACGCTCTCGACCGCGTCAAGATTCCCATAGATGGCGAGTTTTGTGCGGAGATTTGCGATAACGGCAGATACGGTTTCGGCGGTCGGCGCACAGTTTGTTTCGACGTCTGGTTTGCAATTGGTTTCGTCTTCTGGTTCAGTTGTATCCGGAGTTTCAACTTGGGTGTTGTCTTCGGCTTGGTTTTCGTTGTCGGTGGACTTTTTATTGGTCAAGAATATGGCTGCGACGAGCCCGATGGCGATCAAAAAGAGTATGATAATTAGGGCAATGTGGAACTTTTTATTTAAGGGTTTTGGGGTTGGAGTGGATTGGAATTGAGATACTGGGGCTGTTGGCTGGAAAGGTTGCGCGGGTTCGGATGGGGTTGTAAGAGTTTCGGTTGGTGATATGGGCGGCATGGCGGTTTCGTTGGCGGTCTCCAAGAGTTGTTCGAGATCTTGCTCGTTTTGTTCGTTGACTTCATCTGAGCCTGAGCCGCTGAGTTGATTATTCTTATTATCCATGTGTTTATTATATAGCATAAAATGGTTTTTTGCAAATTGTTGGAGAAAAAGGTTGGGAAGCAAGTTTAGGTTGATGAAATCGCTTCGATGTTTTCGGAGGTTTCGATAATCTCTTCGGCCAAAAGGTTTTCTAATAGGTCGTATTTTGATTCGGTTTGGGCTAGCTCGAGGTATTTGTAGTAGGCGCTGCGGCGTTCCTTGCGGATGATTGGTGGGACGATGTTTAGTGATAGCGATTTGACAAAAAGTAATAAACGCCCAACGCGACCGTTGCCGTCGGAGAACGGATGGATTTGCTCAAAAGTGGCGTGAGTGCGCGATAAGAGGTTGATGGGGTCGGTGGTTTCTTCGTTGATTTCGGTGGCAAATTTGTTGATTAGTTCGGGGATCTTTATAAAGTTTGCCAACGAAACGCGAGCACCTTGGATGCGGACGCCATGATTGCGGAATTGTCCAGCGTTGGAAATAATACCGTTCATGAGGCGCAGATGTGTTGCCAAAATTAGGTCTTTGGAGATCCGGAAGTCTTTGCCTTTGCTATATAAATCGTCGAGCAGGAAATTGAGCGCTATTTGGTGATTTATGGCTTCGCGCTGCTCGATGGCGGTGCGGTTGGAGAGGACTTTGCTGTCGAAAAGGACTTCTGCGACATCGCTTTCGGTCATAGTGCTACCCTCGGTAGCGTTGGTGTGAAAGGTGAAACCAACAGTAATTTTATCAAGGATTTGGCGATTTTCTAACAATTTTTTGACGGAGCACTTTTTTGATATGGCGAGCTTTTTGATGTGCGATAATTTTTCTGGGTTGATTTGGTTTTGCCCTAAAATGCTAGCAAAAACTTCGTCGATTTTTTCCTTCGCCTTGTCGCGAGGTTGGCTTTTGCCGTTGACCCAAGTGTTGACTGTAACAAATGACACGCTAAGCTTGTCGGAGAGGGTCTCTTGCGACCAGCCGCTGGCAATTAAAATTTGTTGTAATTTGACTTGATATTCATCCATGCTTTCATTATATCAAACTTTATAAAGTTTGTAAAGGGTTATAAAGTTTGGGGTGGTTTGCCTAATTTATTTGATTTTTTGTTGATTTAGCGATATACTAGGAATGTCTAGGTTTACGAGAATTACGCAAGGTTTGCGAAGCGAAATGATTGTGTGGACTTGGACAACTGGCGACGGTTGTTTTTTGTTGCTGGGTGGTAGGATGAAATATAATAAGGAGGCGAGATGGAAACAGGGAATAATAATTTTAATAAGCAGGAAGTGTTGCAAGAGGTTAGGGAGCAATCTTATGCTACTACGCAAACTATTATTCCGCCAACTTTTGAGTCAACGAAGAATAACAAAAAATATATTATTCTGGCGGCAATTATTGTTGCTACAATTGGTTGCCTTGGCGTTGTGATTGGTTGGGCTGTTAATAAATCTGATAAAAACGAGAATTATGCTAAAGAAGATGCGCAAAATGAGACTTCCGACATAGAAGACGAGAAAGACGAAGCAAAAACGGCAGAGGAAATTGTGGCGAAGGTGCGGGCGACGGCTCGTGATAGGTTTCCGGATGAGACTATTTATGATAGTCCAGACAGCGGTCTCATAGTTAAATCCCCTGGAACAGATTATTATATCCACCAAGATACTGGCGTTGTCGGATTTGTTTATGGCGGAGATGTTGACGGTAGCATTGCGAAAACTGTTGATAAAATATTGAAAGCAAATAAGTTTGATACCGTTATTAGTGTCGGTGTTGGAGACTCTGACGGCTATGCTAGACTATACTCGAAGGACGACACTGTTTGTGAATTTCGAGAGGTTTTATCTCCTGAACTAGGCGTTAATTTTAAGTGTGCAGAGTTTGATGATACTAATCCAAATATTGCGACTATCGCGTCATTTTGCTCAGGCGAGAATGCCGAGTCTTGTGCTGATAAAACGCTATCGTTTTCGAGTTCTGGTGCGGTTGGGGGGATACGAGATAGTTTAGTCGTGCCATACCAAACGACCTCACTTGTTTTTAGCTATTTTGGCGTTAATCGATCGGGTTGGTTTCTGCTTTTTTATCGCACTAGTCCAACATCTCCTTGGATTCTCGCTGGTGTTAATCCGGAAGCTTCTCCGTGCAGCCAGTATGATACCGATGACTTGAAAAACGCTTTTGCGGGACTCCCGTGCTACGACGATGATAATCAAACAACCGTCCAACCAGCGAAAAAATAAAAGTTGCTTTTTGGTTTGGTTCGTGATATTATGAAGGTGTCTAGGTTTACAGTTTGCATATAGAGTTTTAGTTACGTCAATTCAATGGGCAATCATTGTTTCGTAGGCGTAACACTCTACATGTAGATCTAGACAATCAGCAATGGTTGTCCATTTTTTGGCTTCCTTGCGTTAATAAATTAAAACAAGGAGGTAAGATGGAACCGCAACAACAAAATAATTATTTTAATAACGGAGGACAGCAGCCTACGCAGCCGCCAGCTCCGCCAATGCCGCCGAACTTTGCGCCTGCGGTGCCGCAATACCAGATGCAACATTCTGGTAAAAATCCGTCGGGGGCAAAGGCGATGCTTTTGATTCTTGGTATAACTCTTGGGATTATGCTCTTGGTCGGGGGGATCGTTTTTGCCATTGTGACTTTTGGCGGGTCGGCAAAGGCGAAGGATTACGAGGCGGCTTACGATTCGTTGTCGGAAACGGTGTCGGCAGGGTATGACATCGACCAATACGTTAGTACGAGCTCGACGGAAAGTGAATTGGATACGGATTTGGCGAAGATTAAGGCGGGGATTGAAAAATATAAAAGCGAGCGCAAAGAATTGTCGAAAAATCCAGCGATTGTGAAAGATAAAAAAGCTAAGGAA
>JAISJL010000017.1 GCA_031261545.1 Candidatus Nomurabacteria bacterium | reverse complement strand
GATGACAATGATGAGTTCCAGGGTTGTGAATGCGGATTTCAATTTGTTCATAAAGTTATTATATATGAAAGTTGGAGAAAATGCAACAATTTATGTCTGCCGCAAGTATTTCAAATTATCTTCTCCAGACACGCTCCACTCCACCCGTCGTTACGGGGTCGTGTCGCTCGGGATTTTGTCGTAACAAAATACGGTCTGGAAGAAGACAATTTGCAAATACTTGCTTAGATATACTTTTTATAGCGCTTGTGTTGTAATTTTTACAACAATGCTTGACAATTGGGATTTTGGCGTGGTATGATGGGGTATGAGTGGGAGATAAGTTAATAAAAGAAGGAGTGAAGACATGAAAGAAACTAAAGAAGAAGCGAAGGTTGCGGCGGGGAAGATAGATAAGGCAGAGAAAGTTTCGGCGATGGATGATAAGAAGACGCAGGCGGTAAACTTGGCGCTGGCACAGATTACGAAGCAATTTGGTGATGGGTCAAGTATGCGACTGGGGGATTCTCGTAGAGCGGATGTTGAGTTGTTGTCATCTGGGGCGTTGTCGCTTGATCTTGCGTTGGGCGGTGGTTATCCGAAGGGGCGGATTATTGAGATTTATGGGCCAGAAAGTTCGGGCAAGACGACCTTGACTTTGCATGCGATTGCCGAGATGCAGCGATCTGGTGGGATTTGTGCGTTTATTGATGCTGAGCATGCTTTGGACCCAGCTTATGCCAAAAGATTGGGCGTGGATACGGAAAACCTGCTGATTTCGCAACCAGACAACGGTGAGCAGGCGTTGGAGATTTGTGAAACCTTGGTGCGGTCTAACGCAGTTGATTTGATTGTGGTGGACTCTGTTGCCGCCCTTGTGCCGCAAGCGGAGATTGACGGCGATATGGGTGATGCACAGATGGGATTACATGCACGATTGATGTCGCAGGCTATGCGGAAATTGACGGGGATTATTAGCAAAAGCAAGGCAACGGTGGTGTTTATCAACCAGATTAGGATGAAAATTGGAGTGATGTTTGGTAATCCAGAGACGACTACTGGTGGCAATGCCTTGAAGTTTTATGCTTCGGTAAGGTTGGACATCCGCAGGATTGGTCAGATTAAGTCCGGAGAAGAGATTGCGGGCAATCGAACGCGGGTAAAGGTGGTGAAAAACAAGATTGCGCCGCCTTTCCGAACGGCTGAGTTTGACATTATGTATAACGAAGGAATTAGTCGAACTGGGGACACGCTGGATCTGGCAGTATTGCACGAAATTATCCAGAAATCTGGGGCGTTTTATAAATATAAGGGCGAAAATATTGGTCAGGGACGCGAAAATGCCAAAAAATACTTGAAAGACAATCAAGAGGTGTTGGCGGAAGTGGACAAATTGGTTAGGGAGAAGGTTAAGGCGGCGGCGGAATAAAAATTAAAACGCTTTTCACAACCTAATTCCAAACAGGCCATCCTATCTTGAAAAGAAGAAGGGAACGTAATACATCGCAACTCATTTTTAGCCTGTTTGAGAATTAGGTTTTGGGCGCGTTATTAGTTTTTCTAAATTGCAAGGAGACAATGGGCATGAAAATCACAGATATGAAGTCGCAGGTGCGGGACGCTAACAGGGTTAGTGTGTATGTTGATGGGAGGTTTGCTTTTGGGCTGACGGTGGGGCAGGTTTGTGAGATGGGGTTGAAGGTTGGGGCGGAGATTGGCGAAGAGAAGTTCGAGGAATTGAAGCAGTTTGCAGAGTATGGGAAGCTGTTGCAACTGGCTTTGGAGTATTGTTTGATGCGGGAGCGGTCGGTGAAAGAAGTGAAGGACTATCTGTTTCGGAAGACTTTTAGCCGGAAATTGCCAGAATATAGGCGGAAAAAAGGTAAAAATGGCGAAATTGTGCGGGAAGTGAAGCGCGATGATGAGGGAAAAATGGTGTCTTATGAGAAAAAAGGCGTTTCGGCTGCGTTTGCGGAGCAGGTTTTAGAGGCTTTGATTGGTAAAAAGATGGTTTCGGATGAACGTTTTGTGGATCTGTGGGTTCGAAATCGTCGCTCGGTGGGTGGGATTTCGCGGAGGAAATTGGCGCTGGAACTGATGAAAAAAGGTGTTGATCAGAGGTTGGTGGAGCAGAAAATTGCGGAGGTCTTTGATGAACAAAGCGGCGAGAGAGATGAAAAGGCGGAAATCGCAAAAGTGGTGGCGAAAAAGGCGCGGAGATATGAGGGTGAGCCGCAGAAGTTCCTCGCCTACCTTGTGCGGCAGGGGTTTAGTTTTGATTTGGCGAAAGAAGCGGTTTTGGAGATTTCGCAAAAGGATTGATGAAGTCGGGGTTGAGTTTGGCGGGGATTTTGGTTGGGGCGGTCTTTAAGGTGAGATCTTTGACGATAATCCGACCGTTTTCGATGCGAGTGATGGCGGTGCGTGGTATGAAGAGTTTTTGACCAGAGAGGCTCCTCAGAATTGGCGGCTTGACGACGATTTGGTTGATGCGGAGGAAGCCGTCACAGATGAAATTGACTACTGTGCCGAGTTTGGTGCCGTTTTCGGTTTGGACGGTGCAGGAGAAGAGGTCAAAATCGAGTTCGAGGACGGCCTTCATGCGGAGGAGATCGGTTTCGGGGGAGATGTCGTCGATGGAGTTGATGATGAAGCCTTGTTTGCCGATCTCGCGGACAGAGCTGGATTGGAGGATGTGGCGGGACTTTTTGTCCAGAAGCGGGGAAGTGATGAAAAAGCCGGCGATTTGTAGCAGGGTCGGGATAATTATGGGGTCGCCCAAGACGGCGATGGGTGCGCCAGCGTGGAGGCTGAGAACTGGTGCATGCCTGATTTGACTATTATAATCCATCATGATATATTAAGTATAATAAATTATGGAAAAAAATGCAAGTGTGCCGATTGTTTTGGCGGTGAGTGGCGGGGTGGATTCGGTGGTGATGTTGGATTTGGCTGTTCGCCAGATGATTTTTGGTGAACGGAAGATTATTGTGGCGCATTTTGACCATGGGATACGAGATGCGTCGTCGGAGACGGCCGAGTTTGTGCGAGAATTGGCC
>JAISJL010000027.1 GCA_031261545.1 Candidatus Nomurabacteria bacterium | reverse complement strand
GTTCGTCTCTCATGCTTTCGCCGTCCTCAAGAATGGCCTGAAATAGCTTTCTTTGCAAAAGCATCAGTCAAAAGATACGTTATAAAAACTTGACTTTTATGGCAATGTGTGCTACATTAAGAGAATGGATAACGGTTTTATTGAAGTAAAGGGTGCGCGGACGCATAATCTGAAAAATGTGGATGTGAAGATCCCGCGTGGGAAGTTGACGGTGATTACTGGTGTTTCGGGGAGTGGGAAGTCGTCGTTGGCGTTTGATACGATTTTTGCGGAGGGGCAGAGGCGGTATGTCGAGAGTTTGAGTTCGTATGCGAGGCAGTTCCTTGGCGTGATGGATAAGCCGGATGTTGATCAAATTACGGGGCTTTCGCCGGCGATTAGCATTGATCAAAAGTCGACTTCGCGAAATCCGAGGTCGATTGTGGCAACGGTAACGGAGATTTATGATTATATGCGACTGCTTTATGCACGTTGCGGTGTGCCGCATTGTCCGGTTTGCCATCAAAAAGTTGACCGACGAACAACGCAAGACATTATCAACGAGATTTTGAGTTTGCCAAATAATACAAAACTTTTGATTTCGGCGCCGATTGCCTTGGATCAAAAGGGTGAGTTTGCGCACATTCCGGCGCAATTTAGCGAAAAAGGTTTTGCGCGAGCGTGGGTGGATGGTGTGGTTTATGAATTGGACGAGTTTCCAAAATTAGAGAAGCAAAAAAGGCATAACATTGATATTATTATTGACCGGCTGATTTTGGAAGAAAACTCTTTGGCGCGAGTGGCAAGTTCGGTGGAGCAGGCTTTGGAGATTGGCAAAGGTTTGATGAAAATTATTTTGCCTGACGAAGATTTCCGAATACAAACTTTTTCCAAAAGATATGCTTGTCCGAACCATCCCGAGATTGAGATTCCGGAATTGGAACCGCGACTTTTTAGCTTTAATTCGCCGCAAGGGGCGTGTCCAATTTGTACAGGACTAGGGACGCGGCAGGAGATTGATCCGGCGCTGGTGCTTAATCCAAATTTGACGATTGCAGAGGGCGGTATTCGGCCGTATAACAGGGTAAATCAAGAATCTTGGTGGTTGAAGAAATTGGTTACCGTTGGTGAGCGACATAATTTTTCGACACGAACACGAATTAGGGATTTGAATGCGGACGCGGTGAACAAAATATTATACGGAACGGGCGATGAAAAATATTTGATGACGGTTGGAAATGGTAATTCGTATAATTCGACGTATGAAGGAGTGATTCCAAATTTGGAAAGGCGTTGGCGAGAGACCGAGAGCGAGTTTATGAAAAAGGACATTGAGCGATTTATGCGAGTGCATGAATGCACGGTTTGTAACGGTGCTCGGTTGAAGCCGGTGGTTCTGGCAGTGGAAGTTGGTGGGTTTGGGATTATGGATTTGTGTTCGATGGCTGTGGATGAGGCGCGGACAATTTTTGCGGACAATGCAGCAATGCTGAAATTAAATGAAACCGATGCAAAAATTGCGAAGATGATTATTAAGGAAATTGCGGATCGTTTGCAATTTATGCAAGATGTGGGGTTGGGATATTTGACGTTGAATCGTGCGGCGAATACTTTGAGCGGTGGCGAAGCGCAACGTATTCGGTTGGCGACGCAAATTGGTTCGGGTCTTCAAGGTGTTCTGTATGTTTTGGATGAGCCGTCGATTGGGTTGCACCAACGGGATAATAACAAGTTGATCAAAACATTGAAACATTTGCGTGACCTTGGGAATACGGTTTTGGTGGTGGAGCATGATGACGACACGATTCGTAATGCAGATTATTTGGTGGATGTGGGAGTTGAGGCTGGCGTGGGCGGAGGAAAGATCGTGGCGGCGGGAACGCCGATGGAAGTTGCAAATGGAAAAGGCGATGTGGCTTTGGTTTCTTCGGGCGGTGAGATTTTGTCGCTCACGGGGAAATATTTGAGCGGTGCTTTGGCGATTGAGACGCCAAAAAAGCGAAGAAAGATAAACGCTAAAAAGATTTTGCGTGTGGTCGGCGCGCGTGAGAATAACTTGAAAAACTTGACGGTGGATTTTCCGTTGGGGTTGATGACCGTTGTGGCGGGAGTTTCGGGAAGTGGGAAGTCAACTCTCGTCAATGATATTTTGGCGAACGAGCTTTTGGCGAGGTTGCATAGAGCGCAGACTGTTTCGGGTTTGCACGAAAAAATTGAGGGAATTGAACATTTGGATAAGGCGATTGTGATTGATCAATCTCCAATTGGGCGGACGCCGAGAAGTAACCCTGCGACATACACGGGGATTTGGACACCGATGCGAGAACTTTTTGCGAGTTTGCCAGAAAGCAACGTGCGTGGCTTAACTTCGGGGCGGTTTAGTTTCAATGTGCGCGGTGGGCGATGCGAAAAATGTCAAGGTGATGGTGCGATTAAGATTGAGATGAACTTTTTGCCAGATGTTTGGGTGACTTGCGACCAATGTGGTGGCAAGCGATACAACCCAGATATTTTAGAGATTAAATATAAAGATAAGACGATTGCGGACGTCCTCGACATGACAATTGCGGAAGCGTATGAGTTTTTTGCGACGCAAAACAGGATTGCGAGTAAATTGAAAGTCTTGGTGGAAGTTGGTTTGGGATATATTAAATTGGGGCAGTCGGCGACAACTTTGAGTGGTGGTGAGGCGCAACGAATTAAATTGGCGACCGAACTTTCGCGACAGCAGACTGGCAAAACTTTGTATATTTTGGATGAGCCGACGACGGGATTGCATGCGCACGATGTTCGTAGATTAGTTACGATTTTGCAAAAATTGGTGGCGGGTGGAGGTTCGATGATTATTATTGAGCACAATTTGGATGTGATTAAAAATGCGGATTATGTGATTGACATGGGGCCGGAGGGTGGCGAGGGCGGTGGATTGGTGATTGCAACGGGAACGCCGGAAGAGATTGCGCGCGATGCCAAAAGTCCGACTGGGTTTTTCTTGAAAGAGATTTTGTAACTTTATAAAGTTTAGAAATCTTCGTTGGTTTCGGTGTGGAACTTTTCGTGGATTTCTTTGAGATTATTGTCGGTGATGTGGGTGTAGATTTGGGTGGTGGAAATGCTGGAGTGTCCGAGGAGGCTTTGGACAGCGCGGATGTCGGCACCGTTCATGAGGATGTCTGTGGCGAAAGAATGGCGCATGGTGTGAGGTGATACATGCTTTGTGATGCCGGCTAGGGCGGCGTATTTCTTGACGATGCGTTCGATGGAGCGAGAAGTTAGGCGGCGGAAATCGCCAGAGGTGTTGGGTGTGCCTTGGTTGGGGGAGTTGTTGAGGAAAAGTGGTTCAAAATTATCGTCACGCGTGGCAAGGTATTTCTTGACACTGGCAGCGGCGGATTGGGAGATGAAAATGGGGCGGTCTTTGTTGCCCTTGCCTCGCACCATGAATTCGCGACGGTCGAGGTTGATGTGGTCGCGGTTGAGATTGACGAGTTCCGAGACGCGCAAGCCGGATGAGAAAAAAAGTTCGATGATGGCGTGGTCGCGGAGAGAGGGTTTGTCGGATGTGTCGACGGTTTGGAGGATGTTTTCGACTTCGTCAAAATGGAGGAAGGAGACTTGTTTGCGGGCGAACTTTGGCAGTTCTATGACGCTGGGGTCGAGGGATTTGACGCCCTTTTTGGCGAGGAACTTGAGAAAACTGCGCAGAGCTATGAGATGGTAGGCTTGGGTGATGGTTTTGAGTTCGCCGCCGCTGTTTGTGGTGAAACGTGCTAGCCAGAGGCGGTATTGGTCGATGAGGTCGCTGGTGATTTCGGCAGGTTCGATGTCGCCAGTGAACTCCAAAAAACGCTCCATGTAGTGGCGGTAGTTGTCGGCGGTCTTGAACGAGCGGCCGCGAGCAACTTCGAGGTTAGTGAGAAAATCGTTGACTAAGTCGGTCATCATACCTCTATTTTATCATACATTATTTGGAAAATTAAATAATGTATGGGTGGGACACATATTTTCTTGACTTTTTGGATTCTTTGCGGTATTATAGAGGTAATAAGTATAAATAAGTCTTTGGAAAGAGAGGTAATATGGATGATCAACAATTTAACCCAGCACCGATAAGCGAAGCACCAGTGGCGGCGGAGCCAGTTGCGCCTATTGAGGTGGCGCCAGTGGTGGAGGCACCAGTTGTCGCACCGAGTCCAGTTTTGGAGTCGGAGCAGATTTTGGCAGAGCCTGCGCCAGTAGTTGAACCTACGTCAGTTGTTGCGCCGACTTTTGAGCAGGCACCAGCTTTTGCGCCTGTTCAGATGGACGAACCGATGATCGCGGCACCAGCCGCTGAACCAATTTTGGAAGCGCCGGCTAACCCGCTTTTGGGCGATATGCCGCCGCTTAATAATGGTGAACAGCAAGTTGAAGCTGCTGGCGATGCGCCAATGAATGCAACCATTTTTGGTTCGTCATCTGTAACAAGCGCGCCGCAAACTGCGCAGGTTCAAGATGGCGCGGCTCAGACTGTTTCGCCAGACGCGTTGTTGCCGAAGAAAACTGGGTTTTTTGCGAAGATTAAAGAATTTTTGACAGCGAAGCATTGAAAATAAAAACGCTCAGGATTAATACTTTCCTGAGCGTTGTGCTATGGTTTCGCTGAGGATTTCGGCGAAGGTTTTTTGAGGCTTGGCTTCGCACTTTGCGGGTTGGTTTTGCTGCGTCTTTTGCTTTCTTGTGGTATGTAGGTTTTGCCTTTGCTGGAAAGACATGCCGAGGAAGACGCGCTGGCATCGTTTGACTTTTTGGATCATAATGTTACCTCTGTTTTCTGATAAAAATGCTAGTTTGGACTATACTTATATTATATCACAAATGGTTGTAAATTGCAAGGTTTGCATTGCAAATTAGCGGAAGATATGGTAAAATAGGGACAAGCGAGCATCGTATAGCGGCTATTATGTATCCTTCCCAAGGATGAGATCAGAGTTCGACTCTCTGTGCTCGCACCACAGCTTTGACTTTTGGACAAATAAAATCCCGCGAAATAACTTCGCAGGGTTTTATTTTTTTGGGCTTTTGCCCGACGGTTTGTTAGCATAGATGTTCGATGTCGAACTCTGTGTGGGTTGTGCTTGACATAGATTGGCCGTTGAAGCAGAGTTTTTCGGCTTCGATGACAGCGCGAGTAAAGAACATTTCTTGCGATTTTATCGCTACGATGTTGCAAAACTCTATTAGCTTTTCATCTGGTTGGTCGCAATCATGCCACTCTTGGCAAACGAGGAGCAGATGCTCTGCGTCGGCGACGTTGACAGATGAGAATACTGTCGCGATGACGTCGTCGGATAGCAATGCGTGCCTGTTTGCTAGAACCGTTAGATGACTGTAGCTAAGCAACGATTCTATGACCTTGTGTGAAGCCGGGAAACCGTCAACGAAAACGCCGGACACTGTCAATTGACTGTCGTAGAAGCCACTGGATTTTTCTATGGCGTTCTTGACTGAGTTACCGAAATCACGCTTGGCTTTGTTGCAATTTTTGGACAAACCGTCCTTATAGTACAATACCTGACACAACTTGTTCACCACCTTTCTTTTTGTTGTTTTTGTTTGT
>JAISJL010000011.1 GCA_031261545.1 Candidatus Nomurabacteria bacterium | reverse complement strand
GATGCAGGACGAACGCTCACAGTTGCAAAATCGCGAACGTGCGATGACAATTTTGATGAGCCGTTTGATTGAAAAACAACGCACCGACGAATTGGCAAAAGCCAGCGCCGAGCGCAAATCGCTAATCGGCACTGGCGATCGCAGCGAAAAAATCCGCACCTACAATTTCCCGCAAGACCGCATCACCGACCATCGCATCGGTTTTTCCCGCAGCAACATCCCCGCCGCCCTGAACGGCGACATCGACGACCTCGTCAATGCTCTCGCCATTTCCGAACGCGAACTTTTAGCCAAAAACGCATCGAACGTCGAAAATGCCTAAAATAACTAAACCAAAAATGCCGACCTTCGCCACTTGGCTCAAATCTTCCACGCAAATCTTAAAAGCCGTTTCCGCGTCGCCACATCTGGACGCCCAAATCATTCTCGGTTTTGTCACGCATCAACCATACGAAAAATTACTTATCCGCGACCAAACCTCGCTCAAATTCTCCCAACTTCTCCGCGCCACCTATTATCTCCACCTCCGAACTCGCCTCGTCCCTATCGCCTACATCACCCACCGCAAGAAGTTCCACGGTCACACTTTTTATGTCAACAAACACGTTTTGATTCCGCGTCCCGAAACCGAAAATCTGGTCGCCCTCGCCAGCAAACATGCCAAAACTCTACCAAAAAATCCAAACATTCTTGACGTTGGCTGCGGCAGCGGGTGCATAGGGCTATCCTTATATTATAGCACACTTAACGCAAAAAGTCAAGAGCAAAACATCAAAAGCCCAAGCCTACTACTGTCAGACATTTCTGAAAAGGCCCTAAAAGTCGCTCATAAAAACGCCAAAAAGTTAAAAATAAAAGCCGATTTTCGCAAATCAAACCTGCTTAACAGAATCAACATAGAAAACATCGACATCATCACCGCCAACCTGCCCTATGTCAACAAAAATTGGAATTGGAACAGCAAAAGCCTAAAGCACGAACCACCACTCGCTCTTTTTGCACGAAAAAACGGCCTCGAAATTATCGAAAAACTCCTCACCCAAATCTCCCAAAAACCGCGAAAAACCCATCTCGCCATTTTCCTCGAAGCCGACCCCTCGCAAATGCCCGCCATAAAATCTTTCACTCACAATCTCTTCCCGTCGGCAAAAATAACCATCGACAATTTCGTAGCGCAAATAATTCTATAATCTCAAAAGTTTACAAAGGCGTAATTAGCGTAAAAACCATCATCCCCGTATAAATTCCAACCGGCACCGAGCTAACGGCAACGCCAACCTCAAACGGACTTCGCAACCACTCGCCAAGAAAGCCTCCCGTTGCAACGCCATTTTCTTCGAGCAAAATCGGTGAACCGCTGACCGGCACCGCGCCCCAATTGCTTGCAGAGTTATAACGAAAACCCCAAGCGTCGCCGCTCAAAGCCGTCCCGCCAAGCCCTGTTTCCGACGTTACGGCCGGAATGGCATCTCCTCCACTCACCAAATTATTCGCATCAGATCCACTCACCATCTGCAACGAAAGTTGCCATCCAGCATCGGTCGGGCTAAAAACGGCAATCTCAATCGAACCCGTAGCCATTGAGCCATAACTGGCTTCAATGTCCGCCTCACCATCAATCAAAAGCCCAACTTCATTAAACTTCGCAAAATTATAGGTGGTTTCCGCCATCCCATCCGGCAAATTGTCAACAAATGCATCGCTCTCCGCCAATGCCAAATCTAATTGAATCAACGGTTTTGCACCAATGCCCCCATAACCAACGCGATTGTCAGTCACCATCGTTGCTGTCGTTGTCAGTTTTTCTGTCAAATCCGCCACCGTCGCGTTCTCGAATTTCTCGCGCAAAACGGCATATGCTCCCGCCACAACTGGCGCCGCAAAACTCGTGCCTTGTGATCCAACAAACCCACCGCCCGGAATCGGCACGTACATAAACTCGGCATAATCCGTCGCCGTTGTACCACCAACATAATTTCCCCCCGATGCCAACAAAGTCGTAATCGCCGCATTTTGCGAATAATTCGCCATTGCGGTGCCACCATTATTCGTCGCCCCGACCGCAATCGCCCCCTGCACACACGCAGGCCAACCCAACGTATCATAATAACTCGAATACGCACCCTGATTTCCGTTCGCCACCACCACAGCGATACCATTCGCCGTCAAAGCGCCAAACGCATCATAAAACAAATCATAATTATCTTCGCCAGTGCAATATCCATCAGTTCCAGTCAAAGGCGCCGACACACTCATATTCACCGCCGCCACCGGTTTTGGAAAAGTTGTAGTGTTGATATAATCCAACGCCGCCAACATCGACGAATTAAATCCACCGATTCCCGCCGGCTTGCTATCAGACTTATTAATCTTCTTGCTAAAAACTTGGATCGCAATAACATCCGCCCCGCTCGCAACGCCACGCAAATTAACATCCACACCTCTGTCATTTCCCGCATAATATTTGCCCATTGTCGCTACGCCCGCCGTCATCGTTCCATGTCGACAATCCGCATAATCCACAATCGGCGTGCAATTTACGCCAGTTCCAGCGCCAGCCACCGCTTCCACCCCGCCAGGGCAAGTACTAAGATAATCATACGCGCCGCTCCCAATTCCGCCAACGCTAAAACACGCCTCCGCCACAACTTTTCCGCCTAGCGCCGGATGCGTCTTGTCAACTCCCGTATCTATAATCGCCACAGCGTATCCGCTCCCATCATAATTTTCTGCGCCGTCCGAAAATCCACTTTCATAATCACCGCCAATCGTTGCTAGCGGCGAATAATAATCAACATCTGCCACGTCAAAAGTCGTATCCTCCACCGCCTTTTTCACGACCTGACTTTGTCGCATATTTGCAAAGCCAACCTCATCCGCCTCCACCACAACCATCGGCAAACTTTCATAAACCTGCACAATCTTTTTATACCCACCAACAAACTGCATTTCCTCTTGCAATTTCGCCACCGCACTGCGTATGCCTTCTCGGTCATTTACTTTCGCGTCCTGCAATTGCAAAATCACGCGCAGGGTCTCACTTTCTGGCGTCTCAGTAGCAACAATTTCCCGCTTTTCATCACTATTATTGCCGAACAATACACCATTCCCGCCGAACAGCCCTCCATCATCCGCTTTCCGACCAAACACAAAAACGCCCACCAAAACTCCTGCTAAAATTATCACCCCCACAATCCCAAACCTGCCCCATTTCCCCATCACAACCCCCAATTTACTTTCATTATACACCAACCTTCGCCAAAACACAAGCCAAATACACAGGATTACTTGCAAATTTTCATCAAAAATGATATAATTATATCATAAAATCCGCAGCCGCGCGCGGCGAGGATTTTATGTTATCTATTTTCTTTTTGCAAAAGAAAAAGTCATAAGTTTTTTGGGTCGGTAGCTCAGTTGGTAGAGCACGGGACTTTTAATCCTGGTGTCGCGGGTTCGAGCCCCGCCCGACCCACCAAAATTATACTATTATGCTTCACAAAATCCACCCATCTTTTCTATTTTTAGCCTTTTTATGTACCATTATTCTTGGCGTTGGTTTTTGCTTTCTTTTCCAACCGTCATCTTTCACCCATTTTCTTTGGCTCATTTTAGCCATCATCCTACTACTCGTTTCGCTCGGTTTTTCCCGCAAGATATTCTTCGTCACCATCATTTTCGCCGGCTTTTTGCTCGGCACTTTTCGCACCAATTTTTCACTCCAAGACCAAAAAATATTAACGCAATTTGTCGGTCAAACTTTAACAATTAGCGGCACCGTCTACGAAGACATCGACGAAAAAAGCAGCGGCATCGCCGTCCGCCTCAACAACCTCGAAATCAAAAATCCCGAAAAGACCGAAAGCCAAAAAATCCAAGCCGACCTTTATATCACCATCTCCAACAAACAACTCACCATCAAACGCGGAGATATTTTGACGATCAACGGCAAATTAAGCGACGGCTTCGGCTCCTTTGCCGCCAGCGTCAAATTCGCCCAAGTCATCCAAATCGTTGAGCCCGTCCCCGGCGATGTCGCGCGCCAACTTCGCGACAACTTCGGCGAAAAAATCAAAGCCCACATCAAATCTCCCGAAGCCGACCTCTCACTCGGCTATCTTCTCGGTCAAAAATCCGCCTTGCCCATGAATTTAATGGACGCCCTTTTGGTCGTCGGCTTAACGCACATGATAGTCGCCAGCGGCTACAATCTCACCATCCTCGTCCGCCTCGCTCGCAAAATCTTTTCCAAAATCTCGCGCTTTTCCGTCCTACTTTTCGGCATCATTTTAATCATTGCCTTTTCTGCCGTCACTGGTTTTGGTGCATCTATCATGCGAGCAGCAATCGTTTCAATTCTGAGCTTACTTTTCTGGTATCGCAACCGCAAAAGCCATCCCATCAACCTACTCATTTTTGTCGCCGCGCTAACTTTGTTATTAAACCCAACCTACCTCATCAACCTCGGCTGGCTTCTCTCTTTCGCTTCTTTCGCCGGAATTATGCTCCTTTCACCCCTACTCACAAAATATTTCTACGGCGAAAAACCTCCAAAAACCATTCCCGCTCTCTTAATCGAAACCATGTCTGCCTTTTTGTTCACTCTGCCAATCATTCTCTCTTTCAGCGGTCATTTTTCCATCGCCTCCCTCCCAGCCAATTTAATCATCGGCCCAACAATTCCCATAGCCATGCTCCTAACTTTTCTCACCGGCATTTTCGCCATCTTCATCCCACCTCTCGCCACCATCACCGGCTTCCTCGCCGAAAAACTTCTCTCATTTCACATCTGGCTCATCCACCAATTCGAGCAATTTTCATTCTTGCATTTCCAACTCACTTTCAACCTCCCCGCCGTCATAATTTTCTACGCAATCCTAATTTTAATCATGATTTATTTATGGAAAAAGACTGGACTAGTTTTCCGCGAAATAAATCTAATAGAAACAAATAAAATAGAATTGCCATAGATATCCGATGAGTTATTTTCGGGTGACGCGAGGCGGGGCGGACCGAGTGGCAGGACCCGAAAATAAAAATATTATTCTGACGCTATTTCAATTCCCGCACGAATTAAATCCAAAAGTTCCTCACTCGAAATCTGCCCCGCACAAATAATCTCCACCCAATTTTTCGGCGACATCGTTTTACTAAGCATCACACTCTCATATTGCTCGCGCAAAATCTTCGACAACGTTCCCTTGCACAAAACATCAATCCGCAACGGATCGGTATTTTTATGAATTACCAAAAAGTTTTTATTTTCCTCGTTCGCAGCAACCCTCCACAGCACCAAAACTTTCTCATCAACAATTTCTTTATGCACCGACAAATTAAAATTATTCCGCGCAGCCGTTTGCATCAAAAAATCTGTAATCTTCTGCTCGCTCAAATTACTCAACATTTTTCATTTTCTCCATATAAGTTTTCATCTCCTCAATACTTCCGCGAATATCGTCCAACGCACGATGCCGATTTGC
>JAISJL010000007.1 GCA_031261545.1 Candidatus Nomurabacteria bacterium | reverse complement strand
CGTTACATTTTCCACGCAAAATCTCTTGATTAGTGAGCTGTTACGCACTCTTTAAATGAATGGCTGCTTCTAAGCCAACATCCTAACTGTTTAAGAAATCTCACTTTGTTTCCCACTTAACATATATTTAGGGACCTTAGACGATGGTCTGGGCTGTTTCCCTTTTGAGCGACGAGCTTAGCCCCGCCGTTCTGACTGCAATGATTACACATATGGTATTCGTAGTTTGATAAGGATGGGTACGCTTGCGCGCCCCAGACCTTTTCAGAGCTCTACCCCCATATGCTACTACATCACGCTAGCCCTAAAGCTATTTCGAGGTGAACCAGCTATCTCCGAGTTCGATTGGCATTTCACCGCTAACCACAAGTCATCCGGGAGCTTTACTGCGCTCTACGGTTCGGTCCTCCACTGCCTGTTACGGAAGCTTCAACCTGCTCATGGTTAGGTCACCCGGTTTCGGGTCTAATCCTGCCGACTTATCGCCTTGTTAAGGCTCGCTTTCACTATGGCTCCGTCATATGACTTAACCTTGCCGACAAAATTAACTCGCTGGATCGTTCTACAAAAAGCACGCCGTCACCGAATAAATCGGCTCCGACACCTTGTAGGCACTAAGTTTCAGGATCTATTTCACTCCCCTCCCGGGGTTCTTTTCACCTTTCCATCACTGTACTTGTTCGCTATCGGTCGTGTATTATATTTAGCGTTAGCAGGTGGTCCTGCCAGATTCAAACAGGGTTTCTCGTGCCCCGTCCTACTCAAGAAAATATATATAATGCCAATGATGTTTTCGCCTACACGGCTTTCACGCTCTCTGGCCCGCCTTTCAAGCGGTTCAGCTAACATCAATGGTTTTCTCATCATCCGCTCAGGTGTAACTGTCGGTTTTAGACCCAAAAACTCCAATAAATTGCAGCTTTTAAGCCTAAAATTATATTCACTTTCAACCCCTATCTTGCATTAGCTTACACGCCATACTTATGATAAATCATAAGAACAAAATAAGTTTGCGCTGATTGGATTTCGCTCGCCACTACTTTCCAAATCATTATTTATTCTCTTTTCCTCTGTCTACTTAGATGATTCAGTTCAACAGGTTCCCTCCTCGTACCCTATATATTCAGGTATGGGTTATGCGATTTGACTCGCATAGAGTTGCCTCATTCGGACATTTCTGGATCAAAGCTCGTTGTCAGCTCCCCAAAACTTATCGCAGACTTCCGCGTCCTTCATCGGTAATACACACCAAGGCATCCACTATTAGTGCCCTTTCGTATCTTTTTATGCATTGACTTGGTTAGTAATTGAAGTATAACAACAACTACTGATTCCGTCAATTTAATTTCGTATTTCAAATTTGTAAAAAACTACGCCATCGCCGAGCAAAAATCTCGGAGTCGTGTTGATGGCATAATAACACTTTCGTGAGACCAACAGGGCTCGCAAAAACATAATTATGCTATTAACTTCTGCAGAGGTTGAGCCTTCACTCTCAACTTGCCCTTCAACTTTCTCTATTATATCAAACTTCTTCGCAAAATGCAAGGCTTTTTGGCGACTTTTTTGACTTTTTTGAGTTATTTACCAAAATCCAAACGAAAAGGCCGCACATAGGGCGACCTTAACGGATTTGTGACACAATTATGACAATTTTTCACCTTTCCAAGCGCAATTTGTCCGCAATTTGCGCAATGAACTCGCTATTGGTCGGTTTACCCTTGAAGCTCGAGAACGTGCTGCCGAAGTATTTTTCGTGAACTTTGGCATCACTTCTCTCCCACGCAACTTCAATCGCGTGACGAATGGCGCGTTCAACTCGACTCGAAGTCGTGTTAAACTTCTTTGCGATTTGCGGATACAGCGACTTCGTCACCGCGTTGATTATCTCCTCGTCTTCAATAGACAACAAGATTGCTTCGCGAGCGTAGTTATAACCCTTGATGTGCGCCGGTATGCCGATTTCACGGAGTAAATCCGTTACCTTCTGCGGCAACTTTGCCTGCGCTGCCTCGAAAACCGTCGGCTTCTCATCAACCACTGTAATACCTAATTCGTTCAGTGATTTCAAGATTGCCGCCATTAGCACCTTTTTGTCGATAGCCTGTTCAGTCATTGTAATTTCCTCCTTAAGAAAATATGGTGTATTTTTACCCAAACGGCTAAGATTTCCGCTCAGGCAGCTAGTGAAACGCTCGGATAGCTAGTGAAAATTGTCTTGATACATAGCCTTGCAAATTTTGCTGGTTTTCTTCATAAGATGAAGAAAACCCCGATGCATCGGGCAACTCCCAACGACATCTGGCAACATTTCCATGCCAATACCTCCATTATATCACACTTACTGCAAAAAGTCAATAGTTTTGGCACATTTTATTGGATTTTTGAGTTTTATAGATAGACGAAGTTGATTCTATCATGCTTATGCTGTAAAATTTACATTTTCTATTGCTTTTTGTGATTGGTTTTTGATATAATAGTGGTGTAGGTTTTGGCAGTTAATTGAGCCACGAGGGGTGTCCACCACCCTCACCGTGGCTTCATTAAATAGATCTTCTAGGGATTGAGAAGCCAAGAGAGGAGGAAGCTATATGAAAAAGCTGAGCATTCTGTTTGGTTTAATCAAAATAGAGTTTTATCCAAAAATAAAGTCCGTTAAATAACGAACTTTATCCTACAACTTGAGAGTTTATCCTAGATAAAACTCTCTATGTCATAATCATACATTACATAAAACCAAAAGTCAATAGTTTTGGCACATTTTCTTCATAAAATCCAAAATAAACCACAAAATCCAGATACACTTAAACTATCAACATCGAATCCCCATAACTCAAAAAATTATATTTCTCGCTAGTAGCGTGTTCATATGCCTCCATCAGCAAATCCCATCCGGCAAACGCCCCCGCCAACATCAAAACCGTCGACTTTGGCGCGTGAAAATTGGTCAAAAGCCCGTCAATGACCTTGAACTCATATCCGGGATAAATAAAAATATCCGCCTCACCACAAAAATCATCAAAAACCTGCACGGTCGCATCCGAGAGAAAATCACCAGCGTATTCCAACGTCCTCGCCACCGTTGTCCCGAGCGCGATCACCAGCCCGCCACGTGCTTTTGTGGCGCGGATCAACTCCGCCGTCACCGCAGGAATCTCAAAATATTCCTTGTGCATCTTATGCTCACCAATCTCATCCGTCCGAATTGGCAAAAACGTCCCCAACCCCACATGTAGCGTCAAATATCCTAGTCTAACCCCACGAGCCAAAAGTTTGTCCCGCACCTCATCCGTAAAATTGAGACTCGCCGTCGGCGCCGCAGCCGAGCCATCATTTCGCGCAAAAACCGTCTGGTATCGCTCTTTGTCCCCATCTGTCGCCTCTCGGTTCAAGTATGGCGGCAACGGCACTTCGCCAAAATCGTTCGCAATCTCCAACAAATCCCGCTTGCCCACCGATGCGATCTCCGCAACACCACCACCCAAAACCGCCTCAACTCTCGCCACCACTTCCTCGCCCAAAAACAATTTATCCCCCACGCTCAATTTTCCATGATGCAAAATCTTATGTCTCCGCCAATCATTTTCCGCATGTTTTTCAAGCAGAATAATCTCCCGCCGCGCACCGTTTTCCTTCGTCAAAATCAACCGCATCGGCAAAACCTTCGTATCATTCAATATCAAAACGTCGCCTTCTCGCAAAAGCTCCGCCAAATCCGCATATTTCGCATCTCGCAAATCACCATTTTCCCGCTCCACCACCAACAACCGCGACGCACCGCGCTCCACCGGCGGAAACTTCGCAATCAACCCCTCTGGCAATTCATAATTATATTCACTTGATTTCATAATCTTAATGGCGGAAGCGAGAGGATTCGAACCTCCGTTGGTTTTACCCAAACACGATTTCGAGTCGTGCGCCTTCAACCACTCGGCCACGCTTCCATGCTCCATTTTACCACAAAACGCGCAAAAAAACAACGCCGCCAAGTCAACTTGACGGTCGTCGTTCAAAGGATTTTGCAAAAAAGGCGAAAAGTCTAATATTCATCTTCGGCATAATACGAATAGCCGAAATAGGTTCCCGCCAAGCTTTCTTTACCACCTATGGAAAAAGCAATTTTCTTGCTCCAACCGTGGTTGTTGAAGAAAACCGGCACACGCCCCTTTTCGCAAGTCGCAGGCAAGATGTAGCCCTCGGCTCCCGAAAGCGCCCTCTCAATGGCAGCATAATCATACTCGCTCGGATTGGCTTTTGCCAAATTTTTCCAAGTGGTAAATTGCACTTGCCCATCACGCGCATCCGACAAAACCGCCTCCATCGAACCAAGCTTGCTGTAATATTTACAACGCTGCAAGCGGTTCAAGATTATCTCGGCAATGGCTTGACGCGACGCCGCATCCTCCGCATCAGAATAAACGCCATGTGGCGCGCACTCCAAATAGACTATCTTTGCCAAAAGTTCCTTATCACCATCCGAAATCGCCGTGTAGCGAATCTCAATCGGTGGCAAAACTTCCGCCAAAACCGGCGACATCTCCGTCAAAGTCAACATCTGCACTTCGGCTTCTTGCCTCTTAGCATACAGTTGCCGCACGGCAACATCGTGCCAAGTATCGCTCACCAAAACCGCATCTTCTCTGCCAGATATTGCTGCGCCGCCGTTCGTTTGTGACGGCGTCAGGGTTTCAACCCTCGAAGGTTCGGCTTGTGGTGGAGCCACGGGGTCAATCAGCATCAAAAACGCCAATCTGACAACCAACAGCAGCGCGATGATACCAAAAATCACCGCCACCACTTTAATCCGCTGTTTCATTTCTGCCGTTACTTCCTGCGAATTTCCGCCTCGCCTGCCTTGTCTGTCTTGCATTTTCATTCTCCTTTGAATTTTTAATAGTATTCAGTCTCATTTTTGTTTTTTCGCTTTCAGCGAAAAAACAAAAGCCGCGGCTTTTGGAGCCAACGGTTGAGCCCAATACTCACATTATATCACAACAAAGCGAGTTTGTCAAGCGCTAATAATCTTCTTCGCAAAAAGCGGCACATCCACAGATGAAATCGCACCACTAATATCATATATTTCTCGCATCTTCGCAGCCGTAGCAGGCATAAAAATCGACAAATACTCCGCAATTGTCAACAACCCCGCGACCAAAGTCTGCAAAACCTCCGTCAACTTGTCATTATCCCCTTCGCGAGCCAAGACCCACGGCTTATTATCCTCGACAAACCTGTTCGCCCCTTGCACCAATTTCCAAACATAATCCAAACTCTCCGAAAATTTGCACGCCTCCATCAAATCATCAAACCTCGTCGTCTCAAATCCCGAGTATTCCAAGAAAGTCGCCCGCAGCGATTCATCTGTCAAATCACCCAAAACCTCATATTTCTGGCACATCGCCGCCACTCGCGAAACCAAGTTGCCCAGTTCATTCGCCAGCTCATTATTATACGCCGAGAGGAACTTCTCATCCGAAAAATCACCATCATCCAGTGTTGGAATATGCCGAACGAAAAAATACCGAAAGGCATCCACCCCAAAGTCAGAGATTATCTTGAACGGATCCACCACGTTTCCCACGCTTTTGCTCATTTTCTCGCCGCCATTCACCGTAATATACCCGTGTACCAAAATCTTTTTCGGCAACGCCAACCCTAGCCCCATCAAGATAACCGGCCAAATCCCCGCGTGAAACCGCAAAATATCCTTGCCAACCACCTGCAAATCCGCTGGCCAAAAATCATTAAAATCGCCGGCAGCCGAGCCGTCATCGGACGGATAGCCCAAAACCGTGATATAATTCGACAAGGCATCAATCCAAACATAAATCACCTGATCTGGATCATCCGGCACCGCCACGCCCCACGACAAGCTCCGGCGCGGTCGCGAAATCGAAACATCTGGCATGCCATCTTTTATCAAATTGAGAAACTCTTTCGCGCGCCAATCTGGCACGATTTCCAACTCTTTTTTCGTAATCGCATCGCGAACCGCATCTGTAAAATCCGAAACTCGCAGGAAATAATTTTCCTCGCTCACTTCCGTCAAGTCCTTCTGGTGGTCGGGGCAAAAATATCCACAAGCCTTCGCCTCTTTTTCACTGAAAAACGCCTCGCACCCCTGACAATACCAACCTTTATACTCACCTTTGTAAATATACGGCGACAACTTTTTCCAAATCTCTTGCACTCGCGCCTCGTGCGCCGGATCGCTCGTTCGGATAAAATCTGTCCAGCTCGCCCCCAGCAAACTTGCCATTTCCTTAAACTTGCCATACTGCCCATCGACATATTCCTTCGGTGTCAAGCCCAAACTTTCCGCTTTAGCGGCGATCTTGTTCCCATGTTCATCTGTCCCAATCTGGAATCTCACCTCAACTCCACGAGATTTCTGCCACCGCGTCCAAACGTCTGCCAAGAGGTAATCGAGGGCGTTACCAATGTGCGGATCACCATTAACATACGGAATAGCCGTGCAAATATATTTATTCATTACTCCCATTATACCAAAGAAGTTACTTTTTGTCCATTTTCTCCACCACGCGCAAAATCTCGTTGATTTTTGCGCTCATGTCGTTCTCGATGTCCAATTCCACGTCGTCTTCATGATCAACTTCGTTCAATTTTCGCGCAATTTCCGCATCATCCGCCAACGACTTGTCGGTCTCCTCGCCAATTTCCCTAATTCTCCGTGTCATTTCGTTAATCACCTTGTCGCGTTTGCCAACTTCCAGCCACGAAAACACCGCCAAACCCATCGAAACCAAAGTTACCGCATACGCCGCAACCTCATAAATCGTCCGTTCCAGCGAGGTATCGTCAATTATCAAAAATATCACGCCACAAATTATCAAAATCGCAAAAACCGCAAAGATTATTTTCGCCAAAATTGGCTGTTTTTTCAATACCTTCTCTTTCTCTGCCATATCTGCTACGCCTGCTCAATAATCTTCAAGAACTCGTCCGCCTTCGTCGACGCCGATCCGACCAAAAGCCCGTCTACACCATCCACTGCCAAAAACTCACCAGCATTTTCTGCCTTAACGCTACCACCATAAAGCACGCTAACATTTTCCGAAATCTTCTTGCCATAAAGGTGATTTAAGTGGCTGCGGATCAACCGCACACTCTCAGTCAAATCCTCCACCGAGCAAGGTCGCGCATTGCCATTTCCAGAAATCGCCCAAACTGGCTCATAGGCAATCACAACCTTATGAATATCTTCCGCCGCCAATTCCGACAATCCGCCCAGAATCTGGTCATATAACACTTCGCTCGTCTCGCCAAAGTCTTTTTCGTCCCGCGTTTCGCCAATACACAAAACCGGCGTCAAATGACTCCGCAAGGCGGCCGCAACCTTTTTCTTAATATCTCGGTTTTGTTCACCAAAAACATATCGCCGTTCCGAATGCCCCACCAAGGTAAACTCGGCTAAACCGTGAACTTCCGAAGCCGAAA
The DNA here is from genome assembly GCA_031261545.1 of Candidatus Nomurabacteria bacterium. Lineage (GTDB taxonomy): Bacteria > Patescibacteriota > Saccharimonadia > Saccharimonadales > Saccharimonadaceae > WRLZ01. Next base: position 12,583 of record JAISJL010000007.1, on the reverse strand, counting down.
TCTCACCCGTAAACGCTCCAAAATCCCGCCAATAGATGTTTTGTGCTGCTAATTTGACATTTTTCTTGCCCAATTTCGCCGCTAATTCTCGCAACACCAGCGCGCTAGGTGCAATCACCACCTCAACGCCCCGTGCCACACGCAACTTTTTCTGCACCGCCAAGGCTGCTTTTACACTCTCATCTGGCGACAAATACATCTTCCAGTTGGCAATTATATATTTTTTGTTACTTTTGCTCATTTTACCTCCTTATTCATCAAGCTTTCCACTCCAACCAATTTCTCTCCACCCAACAATTCCAAACTCGCTCCCCCACCCGTCGAGATGAGTGAATAGTGCAAATCATCCTTATCCTTCGCAAAATTGATCACAAATCCCGCCGTGTCACCACCGCAAACCACCGTATCCGCGTCCATCCGACCCATCGTTCGTGCCACATAATTGCTCCCGTGTGCAAATTTGGAATATTCGCTCACCCCCATTGTTCCGTTCCAAAAAACCGTCTTTGCGTTTTCGAGCGCACTGCCAATCGCCTTACGGCTCTCTGGGCCAATGTCCAAAATCATGTCCTGATCATACACATTGTCGATCTCCGTTACCGCCGTTTCCGTCTTAGCACTAATCTCGCTAGCAATCACCACATCGCTCGGCAAAACCAAAAACTCGTTGACTTCATCTGTTTTCGCCTGTGCCAAGGCATAAATCTCCTCGATATCCGTGTCGGCATCATCATCAGCATGCGACAGCCCAATCTCATATTTATTAAATCGCAAAAAAGCGTTCGCCATCGCTCCACCAAGGAAAATCTTGTCCGCCTTATCTATAATTTTCTTCAATATCGGGATCTTGTCATTGACCTTCGCCCCGCCCAAAATCGCAATAAACGGTCGCTTCGGCTCATCAACTACCTCTGTTAATTCACTCACTTCTTTCTTCACCAAGAATCCTGCCACTGCTGGCAAAATATGCGTAATCACCTCGGTCGTTGCACTCTTGCGATGACACACCCCAAACCCATCTTGCACAAAAATCTCCGCACCGGTATCATCCACCAATCTCTGCGCAAACTCCAAGCTGTTCTCCTCTTCGCCCGCCTCAAACCGCAGATTCTGTAACAGCAAAACTTCTCCGCCAGCCAACTCGCCCGAAGCCCTAGCAACTTCTTCACCCACCACAGCATCGACAAAATAACTCCTATCCTGAAGCAATCCCGACAGCAACTCAAAAACTGGTTTCAAGCTGTCTTTTTCCGTCCTTTTGCCATCTGGGCGCCCCAAATGCGCACACAAAACAACTCGGCACCCCCGAGAAACCAAATACTCAATCGTCGGCAAACTCGCCCGCACGCGATAATCATCGCTGATTGTCCCATCTGGCGCAAATGGCACATTATAATCCACGCGCACCAAAACGCGCTTTCCCGCCACATTTATCTCGTCAACAACCTGTTTATGAAACATAACCCTTAAACCTCCTGTAATACATCAAGTATAACACAAAAGATTTCAATTTACAAACATTTTTTGCAAAATTAGCCCCAAACAGGGCTAATCTCTCATTATATCACACTTAGCACAAAAAGTCAATATCTTTTACGCCAAATGCACACTTCGTAGCAACTCTTCGTCTGGCGTAACCTCAACATTTTCCTCGGTATATTCCAAGACTTTGTCAATCGCCGTAACGGTTTCCAAAGGATATTTGCCCAAAGTTGTCTCATCTGATGTCATGACATAATCCGCACCTTGAATACAAGCGTTAGCCACATCGCTCACCTCGGCACGCGTCGGCTCCGGCTCTTCCATCATACTCGACATCGTCTGCGTCGCCACAATCACTTGCTTGCCATATTTTCGACACAGCGCAATCAGTTTCCGTTGCACCACTGGCACCTTCTCAAACCCAACTTCATAGCCCATATCTCCGCGCGCCACCATCACAATATCTGTTTCCTTGACAATCTCCTCCAATGTCGCATCGTCTTTCACCGCTTGTCGCGTCTCAATTTTCGCCACAATTTTTCGTCCAGTAATACCATGACCAGCCAAAATCTGCCTAAACTGCCGGATATTTTCTGCCGATTGAATAAACGAAATCGCCACCCAATCTATCATGTTTTTGTCCACGCTCCATGCCACATCTTTCAAGTCTTTTTCTGGGAAAACATCGTTTCCAAAATCCGTTTCTGGCAAATTAAGCCCCTTGTTGCTGACAATCCATCCGTCATTTTGCGCCTCAATCTTGATCGCCGTTGCGCTGACAATCTCACGCACAATCGTCCGCACATGCCCATCAAACAGGAAGATCGTCTCGCTAACCTTGACCTTCTCTGCCAAATTATACTGAATCGGCAAAGTCAATTCGCCCTCGCCGCTCTCCACACCTTGCTCAAACAGCGCATAATCCAATGTCAAAATGTCGCCAGTTTTAATGTCCAGCCGTTGCCCTCCGCCAATCTTGCCTAGACGAATCTTCGGCCCCTGCAAATCCTGCAAAATCTTAATATCTCGCCCAGTTTTCTCTCGCATCGCCAAAACTCGCGCAAACAATGCATCGAACTCTTCATATTTTCCATGGCTAAAATTAAACCGACAAACATCCACACCCCGTTCAATCGCCTGCTCCATCATCCCATCCGTAAACAACACCGGCCCAATCGTTGATACAATACCTGTTTTTCGCGCCATTTTCTACTCCTTTTATTTAATTTCAATACTATCCATTATACTCTCATTGTCGCGAAATGTCAAGTTTTCAATTTATCCTGTGAAGTCATCGCGCCAATCAAACTATGCGTAATTGCCGCCGCCAAGGCATCCGCCGCGTCATCTGGTTTTGGCACCGCCAAAAGCCCCAAATGCATCCGCACCATCTCTTGGATTTGTTTTTTTTCCGCTCGCCCGTAGCCCGTCAAAGTTTGCTTAATCTGTAACGGCGTATACTCAAAAATCGGCAGCTTTTCTTGTTTTAGAGCCAAAATCGCCACTCCGCGCGCATGTGACACCGAAATTCCAGTAGTAATATTCCGCGAAAAAAATAGTTTCTCAATCGAAGCCGCATCTGGGCGGGTTTCGGAGATAATCTGATGTATCCCGTCATAAATCTCCACCAATCTATCCGGCAACGGCGTATGCGCTGGCGTGGTAATCACCCCAGCCGTCACCATCTTCGGCTTTTTGCCCAGCGTAAAATCAATCACCCCAAAGCCAAAAATCCCCGTTCCCGGGTCAAGCCCCAGTATTCGCACCCAAAATCCTTATTTTTCTAACCAAATCTCTCATATATGTATATATTTTACCACAAAACTTCCCAATTTCCATCTTAAATGAAAATACCAGATAGCCCAACCCGACCAAAACCACCAACCCCAAACAAATCAACGCCCCAAGACTGCCACCATCTGACGACTTGTCACTATCAACCGTAAACCCAGCCCCCAAGTTCTCCCTAATTTTCCGACATCTGTTAGTTTCAGGATTTCGTTCATACCCTTCGGCACACAAACTTGTCACCGTCGTCGCAATCTTTTTACATCTGTTAGTTTCAAGGTTGAGAAACTGGTTTTCGGCGCAAACCTTTTCTACTACTGGTGCAGGTATTTTCTTACATCTGTTGGTCTCAGGGTTAAGGAATTGCCCTTCGTCACAAGTTTTTTCCGTCACCACTTCAATTTTCTTACACCTACCGGTTTCGGGGTTGAGGAATTGGTTTTCCGCACATGTTTTCGCTTCGGCTACCGTAGTTTCCACCTTAATTTTCACGCATCGCCCCGTTTCCAGATTCCGCTCATAACCGACGCTACATCTAGCGTATTGCTCAAAAATATTCTCCTCATCTGGCGTCAAAACAAATGTCTGCACCCAAACCCACTCCCCACCAACCCAAAGCAGTGCCAAACTCGTCCCCGATTTCATATTTTCATATGCCACCGCATCTGTTATTGCACCCGACGAATCCCGCAAATACACAACATCAGTCGTCGTTTTAATGATTTTCAACCCCTGCGTATTCGGATTAACCGCCAAAATCTCACCAGCCTCCAAGGAAATACTACCAAAAGCATAAACCACCTTACTTTTACTCGTAGCAATCTGGCAACCGTCCAAATCCAAGACAGAAGTCCCAGTATTTTTCACTTCAACAAACTGTTTTTCCGTCGCCAAATTCGCCCCAATCTCATTCAATTTTAACCCCAAACAGGCATTTTCCGCCTCATCTGGCAAATCCTCCTCCAAATCATCCCCATCTGAGACATCATCCTCTTCCGCAAAACCCTCACATTTTGCATACTCGCCAAGCGAAAGCCCACTCGCATCCGAAAAATCATCAAAATTATTATCCGTATCTGTCATAAAACCGTCCAAATCCACGCATCGCCCAAAAACTGCACCGAGCGAACCACCAATTTTCTTGCTCTCAAAAATCTTCGCCGAACCATAGCCCACAGTGTCCAAAGCCTGCCCATTTTGCAACATCCGCACAGCACCGCCACCTTTCGCCAGCGAACCGCCAGCATAATTATCAACAAAAAACCCATCACTTTTATCACTCAAATACCCATTATAACTAAAAATCACACTGCCAAAACCACCTAATAACCAGTCTTTATCTATTTTCACCAGCGTCCGCGTCGGATCCTCCCCCTCCACTTTGCTTCCACTATAAAACACTACTTTTAACCCTTTTAAGTCCACCTCCATCTCTGATGAATTGTAGATTTCAACATATTCATCAGCTCCAAAAATCACGCCCGCGACAGTATCCTCTATCTGTATTTTAGCAATTTTCAAGTTCGGCTGAGGCAAATCGCCATCCAAGTCCCCCTCCGAAACCGCCCCAACCGGCATAAACGCCAAAAGTCCCCCACAAATCTGTGCCAAAAGTGTAAAAAGCACCGCAAAAACCTTAATTTTATTCATAAAACCCCTTCTCCCACACCATAACTAAAAACATCCAAACGCCAAAAGCGCTTGACTCCATCATAATACAAAACAAATCCACAAAGCAATAGAAAATGTAAAAATTACAGCATAAGCGTATTCAACGATGATGTTGTAAAAATTACAACATCATCTAAAAATAACAGATGAAAAATGCCCAAAATCGTCACAAAAATCGCCTCTCTCATTTCGCTCATGCTTGAGAAAATCTGCCCTTGTCTGCTAAAATCGCTCTCGTGTTCCCACGAAAATTTTTAAGCAAAGGAGAGAATCATGAAAAAGTTAGTTACATTTGGCTTCATTTTGTCAATTTTTGGTATTTTGGTCGCACCACCGCTCAAGGCGCATGCCGCTACCGCGCCGCCCAATCTGTTGCTGACCGAAATCCACGTTGATCCAACAGATAGCACCAAATCATACATTGAGGTCTTCAACAACAGCAGCAGATCTAACTTCCTGACCACCATCAACTTTGAGTATTCCACGCTCACTGATTGTGACCCAATGGGATATGAGTGCGAAGAGAGCGAGCATGTCATAGCCAATTATTCGTCAGATTGGCGCAACACCGTTGATCGCAAAACCAATAACGATATTTACCTCAATCCGGGCGAATATTATATCCTCTATACACCTATTACCTTCCCTTTTGTCATCCATACTTTGTTAGCCCCCTCCATCAGCACAAGTAGCCCCTACGGCGGCTACAAGTTCGGTTTAGACAGCGGCAACAATAACGGCAGCTATCTTTGCGCCGCCAGCCTCGCACCTGATCAATCTTGCACCATCGATGTCGACCATTTTTACGCATCAGGTTGGGACTTCATGCATTTCGTGGTCGCCACTCCCTCGCCATCATCTGGCATCTCCACCTACAACACTGGCTTAACTTTGTCCAAAACAACTCTCGTCACCACCGACGCCTTCCAAATCATCGGAACACCACCAGATGAAGATGAACCAAGCGACGAAGGATTAGATGAAGGGCTAGACAACCAAGAGCCAACAGATAAAGATAATAATGAGGACAATGATGAACCGAATAAAGAACCAACCGACGAACAATCTGAAAGCGAGGATAATAAGCAAGAAGAGCTAGAAGAGGAAGAATACGTTGAAGAAATCAAGCAAGACGAAATAGAAGAAGAAATGAAAGAAGAAAACCAAATCGACTTGTCTCCATCCGACACAGCGAAAGGATCAACGGATGAAACAACTGACGAAACAATCGTCGAGCCAACAACCGAAATAGCCACAACCGAAACAACCCACGAAATCGCAGCCCAAACAATCGAAACCGAAAACCGCGCCCCCGAACAAATCCCAGTTCCAATCTCAATTCAACAACTACCAAACAACGAACCCGCGCAGGAAGTTCCAACCGAAACCCCAGATTACCAACCACCCACAACTGGCGAAATAACCTCGCCAACACCCGAAAAAACCAAAAATCACACCGCCACCATCGCTCTCTGGTCAATTTTGCTAGCCATTTTGACAATTTCACCATTTTTGCTCATAAGGTTGCATAAAAATTACAAAAATGCTAAACTCTAAAAAAGGAGAGTTTACACATGAAAAATATTTTAGTAATCAACAGCGGCAGTTCCAGCCTCAAGTTCCAAGTCATCGACATTGACACCGAGCAGATGTTGCTCAAAGGTTTGGCGGAACCGCTTGGCGACCACAAAGCAACAGTCTCGTTCAAGTATAATGGCAAGGAAACCGAGGTCACCATCCCCGCTCCTGCCACCCACACCGACGCCCTTAAAGCCATTTTCCACTTCCTCGACGAGCAAGATCTAACCAAAACCATCACCAGCGTCGGTCATCGCGTCGTCCACGGCGGCGAAAAGATCAACTCATCTGTCAAAATCACATCAGAAGTCATCGCCATCATCAAGGACGCCATCCCTTATGCCCCACTTCACAATCCCGCTGCGCTTCTCGGCATCGAAGCCGTTTCCAAAATCGCCCCAAACATGTCCCAAGTCGCCGTTTTTGACACCGCTTTCCACTCCACTATGCCAGATTACGCCTACCGCTACGCCGTCCCAACCAGTTGGTACACCAAACACGGCGTTCGCCGCTACGGCGCACACGGCACCAGCTACCGTTTCATTGTCGAAAAACTCTCACACATCTTGAACAAACCAACCAACAAGATCAACGCCATTATCGCTCATCTTGGCTCAGGCGCCTCCATCGCCGCCATCAAGAACGGTCAATCCGTCGACACCACTATGGGCTTCACTCCGCTCGAAGGCCTCTCTATGGCCACGCGATCTGGTGATGTCGATGCCAGTATTGTTCCCTTCATCATGACTCGCGAAAACCTCACCGCCGACCAAGTCATCATGTTGCTCAACAAAGAATCCGGCCACAAAGGCGTCTCTGGCTTCTCCGACGATACTCGCGAACTAGAAGCCGAAGCCGCCAAAGGCCACAAAGACGCCCAACTTTCGCTCAATATCTTCTCCCATCGCGCTGCCAAGCTAATCGCTGGGCTTATGACCTCGCTCGATTCCCTCGACGCCCTCGTTTTCACCGCCGGCGTTGGCGAAAACCGCTTCCTCATCCGTGCTGACATCGTCGCAAAATTGGGCATCTTTGGCTTCAAGATCGACGACCAATCCAACAACACCCTCCAAGGCCGCAACGGCGACGAAGGCCTCATCTCTTCATCTGATAGCAAATACCCCATCTACGAACTCATCACCAACGAAGAGCTGATGATCGCTCGCGACACCAACGCAATTGCAAAATAACTCTGACTATGCTAAACTTAAAGAAAAGGAGTTGTTATGTTTGATTTAACGGATTTCAAGGAAGCCCTAAAAGCGGTCGTGGAACATTTCAAGAGCGAACTGTCAAAGGTCCGCACCGGTCGCGCGCACCCAGATATGCTCAGCGGGCTCAAAGTCGAAGCCTACGGCACACCCACGCCCATCAACCAAGTCGCCAATGTCACCGTTTCCGACGCCGTGACTTTGCTCATCACGCCCTTTGACCCAGGCAACATCGTCAGCATCAGCACCGCCATCCGCAACGACCAATCCCTCGGTCTAAACCCAGCCGACGACGGCCGAGTTATCCGCGTCCCAATTCCTCCGCTCACAGAGGAACGCCGCCGCGAAATCGTCAAAACAACCTCCGAAAAGGTCGAACAAGCCAAAATCGCCATAAGAAACATCCGCCAAGACACCATCAAAAACTTAAAGAACGACAAACTCCCCGAAGACACCGAAAAGCGCGGCGAAAAGGAAATCGACGACGAAACCAAGAAATCCACCGCCAATATCGACGAATTATTCAAGGCCAAAGAAGCCGAGATCCTGAAAGTTTAGCCCGCCATGTCAATAGGAAATCTAATTTTTGGTATAATCATCGGTATCATAGTGCTTATGGTTTTAATTGTGGCACACGAATTCGGGCATTTTATCGCCGCTCGCAAATCCGGTGTCAAGGTTGACGAATTCGGTATCGGCTTCCCGCCAAAGCTTTGGTCTTGCGAGTGGGGCAAAAAAGGCAGTGGCAAATGGTTCAAGCGCAACGACACCGACGAACTCGGCACGCTAACCAGCGGCGGCCTACTTTTCTCCATAAATTGCCTACCCATCGGCGGATTTTGCAAGATGCAAGGCGAAAGCGACGCCGCCAGCAAAAAGGGCGACTACGGTAGCGCTACTTTCGGACAAAAAACCGCCATTCTTTTCGCCGGCATCATCGCCAATTTCATCGCAGCCTCCGTCGTTTTCACGATTTTAGCAATCGTCGGCATGCCTCGCGCCTTTGACAACCAATTCACTATCCCCGTCGACAGCCGCGAAACCTATGGCGAAGTCATCATCTCCGGTGTCTTGGACGATTCCCCTGCTGCCCAATCTGGGCTAAAACCAGACGACAAACTCCTCAGCCTCGCCGGCAACGAAATCTCACGCGCCAGCCAAGTCGCCAATCTCACTCGCGAGCACAAAGGTCAAACAGTCGAAATCACCTACATTGACAGCCAAACCGGAGGTCAAAAAACCATAGAAGCCACCCTGAAAAACGGCGAAAGCGGTAACCTCGGCATCGCCACCTACCAAAACGAATTCATCAAATCCACTTGGAGCGCACCCATCGTCGGCATCGGCACTACTGTCCAATTTACTCTGGAGACTTTCAAGGGACTCGGCAACATCTTCGTCAATTTCTTCGGCGGAGTTTTCAGCCAATTCAGCAGCGACCAAACCATAAAAAACCAAGGCAAAGCCGACATCGAAGCCGTCGGTGACAGCTTCTCTGGACCTATCGGCATCGTTGGCATCCTCCTACCCAACGCCGTCAACTCCGGCCCCATCTATGTCCTCTTCATCGCTGGCGTCATCTCCATCTCCCTCGCCTGCATGAACCTCTTGCCTCTCCCCGCCCTCGACGGCGGCCGCTGGTTCCTCACCGCACTTTTCAAGATCCGCCGCAAACCCCTGACGCAAGAAATCGAAGGCAAAATCAACACCATAGGCTTCATGGTTTTAATGGGCCTAATGGTCCTCATGACCATCCTAGACATCGGCAAAATCGGGAAAATGTAGCATGCTGAGAAAGATTATCGCACTCATCGGTCTTCCAATCCTCGTCCTCGCGGCTTTCTATCTTTCGCAATTCGTCGTCAGCTTCGCCATCCTTGGACTTTTCGGTCAATCCCAAATCTCCCTCTGGCAAGCCCAAAACTCACTCCTCTTTAACCTCATCGTCAGCGCCATAACCTACCTCGTCGTCCTCGTTATTGTCTCGCTCCTGCCTATAAAACTCCTTTTCGACAAAAACGACACCAACCCCATCGACGAAACCCGCAAAAAGGACCTCCTCTTGTCAATCCTTCTCGCCGTCGCCGGCTTCATCGCCTACTATCTCCTCTCCATGGCGCTCACGGCTATTTTCAGCAATTTCTCTTGGTTCAACATCGGTCAGGAACAAGAAGTCATCTACAAAACCGCTGGCGACCAAATGGGCATCATAATTTCCGGCCTAGCCCTCGTCGTCGTCGCACCATATTTCGAAGAAGCCATCTTTCGCGGTTGGCTCTATGGCACCCTTCGCAAAATCCGCGTGGGCGGCATCCTCGCCGCACTCGTCACCTCCGTCGCTTTCGGCTTCCTCCACGGTCAATGGAATGTCGGCGTCGACACCTTCGCTCTCAGCCTCGTCAGCTGCTACCTCTATGAACAAACCGGCAGCATCCGCTCCAGCGTTTTCCTCCATATGATCAAAAACGGCCTCGCTTTTTATGTCATTTTCTTTACATAAATCATTTTCTATGCTATACTAAAACCATGAGATTTAATAACATCTATCCCGCAACCCTAATTCCGCTTGGCGGTAACTTTTTCAACATCTAATCGGCTTATCATAACTATTAAATCAAGGAGAATTACATGAAACTATCACAACTTTTCACCAAAACCACCAAATCTAACATTTCCGACGAAACCTCGCGTGGCGCACAGTTTTTATCTCGCGCCGGCTATGTTTACAAAGAAATGGCAGGCGTTTACGCCTACTTGCCGCTCGGGTTACGCGTTTTGGAAAATATCAAACAAATCATCCGCGAAGAAATGAACGCCATCGGCGGGCAAGAAGTCAACATGACCGCCCTCCAGTCAAAAGAAATCTGGGAAAAGTCCGGCCGCTGGGAGAGCGCCAAGATGGACATTTGGTTCAAAACCGAACTCTCATCTGGCGGCGAACTCGGTCTTGCCCCAACCCACGAAGAACCAATCGCAGCCATGATGAAACACTTCATCAGCAGTTACAAGGACTTGCCACAATACCCCTACCAATTCCAAATCAAGTTCCGCAACGAACTCCGCGCTCGCTCCGGCTTGATGCGTTGTCGCGAATTTTGGATGAAAGACCTTTACAGTTTAAGCACCAATAAAGAGCAACACGACCAATTCTACGATAAGGTCGCAGATGCCTATGCAAAAATCTACGACAGGCTCAAAATCGGTAATATCACCTTCAAGACCTTCGCCAGCGGCGGCGTTTTTGCCAAATATTCTCACGAATACCAAACCATCTCCGAACTCGGCGAAGACACAGTTTACCAAAGAGCCGACGGTTTAACCATCAACAAAGAAGTCTTCAACGACGAAGTCCTAAAGGAGCTCGGCGCAAAACAAGACGAATTCGAGCAAAAGCGTGCCATCGAAGTCGGCAACATCTTCACCCTCGGAACAAAATACGCCGACGCCGAAGGACTCAAATACACCGACGAAACCAGCCAACAACAAAGCGTCTTTATGGGTTCCTACGGCATCGGCCCAAGCCGCGTCATGGGCGTCCTTTCCGAAATCTTCAGCACAGATAAAGGTCTAAGATGGCCAATCAACCTTGCACCGTTCAAGATCCACCTCATCGGTTTGGGCGAAACTGGCATCAAAAACGCCAACGCTTTCTACGAAAAAATGCTACAAAAAGGCATCGAGATCCTCTTTGACGACCGCGAAAACGCCCGTTTTGGCGAAAAGATGGCCGATTTCGAACTCATCGGCTGCCCTCTCCGCGTCATTTTCAGCGACAAACTCGCCGAAACCGACCCATCCAGCAAAACCTGCGAAGTCCTCTGGAACGGCTTACCAGATGAAACACCAGCACTCTTAACAGAAAACACCTCAAAACACTTGACTTTTGAGCAAATCTGTGATATAATAGAGACATAGATAATCCGACGCGGAGCTTGCTTTTTCGCTAAAGTTCTGCTACAATGAAAACATGTTAGATTTATCAAGTTTCGCCAAAGCCACAAGCAGCCTATCTGAGATCTTGGAAAGATACGCTCGTGAGCAAAACGACGCCGCTGTGCGTGATGCTGTCGTGCAAAGGTTCGAATACACCTACGAATTAGCCTACAAAATCATCAAACGCTATCTCGAAACAACCGACCCCAATCCAAGCTCAATCGACCTGCTCAGTTTTCAAGATTTAGTCAGATTAGCCAATGAACGCGGTATCATAAAAGGCAGCGTTGACGATTGGCTCAATTTCCGTAATCAACGCAATATAACCTCACACACCTACGACGAAATCAAGGCCTACAGCGTCGTTAAGGTTGCACCAGATTTTCTCAATGAAGCACTCTTTATCTTGAGCGAATTGGAAAACCGCAACCATGATTAGCCTACTCCAAGAATACCAAGATTTCATCAAAACAACCATCACCACAGCTTTACCAACCGCCACAATTTTCATCTTCGGATCACGCTCAACTGGACAGCCCAAGGACTTTTCCGACATCGACATCGCCATAAGCGACAACACCCCCATAGACCCCGATACTCTCCGAAGGCTCAGTGACGCCTTCGAATTCAGCCGCCTCCCCTACAAAGTCGATCTCATCGACCTCAATAATATCTCAGACGACTTCCGCAATATCATCACCAAAGACCTGCAAAAACTCTAACCACCACACTACATTTCCCGAAAAGAAAACTACCCCACGTCTGATGACTCGGGGCAGTTTTCGTATTGTCTCCTCTCAATATAATAAAGACAATTGGTCTGATATATATAATCATATATCACCAATACAAAAACAATTAAACAAAACTCTTGGAAAGGAGAAATAAACATATGAAAAAATTAAGTAAGGTTGTTGCTG
>JAISJL010000033.1 GCA_031261545.1 Candidatus Nomurabacteria bacterium | reverse complement strand
GTGAGGAGCGTGCCTGAAATAGTCTTTCTTGCAAAAGCCTGCTTAAGAGAGTGAGAATATTTATGTTAAAATTGCTCAAGGAAGCTACTATCAAAAACCTTATTCAACTTTTCCTGTTTTTCATAATCTTTTCGCGCAAAATCCAACAACTTCAACACCAAATCAACATTAGAAATCCCACTTTTGGCAAAATTATGCGCGTAAAGACTACCAGGCATCGGATTTATCTCGTTGAAATAAATCAAATCCTGCTTCGGATCAATCAACAAATCAATCCTTGCAATTCCTCGGCAACCCACAACCGTGTAAACTTTCTTGGCAATTTCCTGCGCTCGTTCATACAAATCTCCCGATAGGTTAGCCGGAACCTCACTATAACCCTGCGCCGAATCCGAACCGCCCGAAACTTTTCCGCCCTTTTTCCCACCTTTCATGTATTTCGTCTCAAAATCAAACACACCATCATCTTTCGCCAAAGGTTTTTCAACATTTGCCACAAACAAATCTTCATCACTCCCGATAATCGGCACCGTTACTTCAATCAAATTGCGCACGCCCTCTTCCACCAAAATCTCGCTGTCATAAAACGCCGCGACCTCCAAAGCATTGCCCAAGTCCTCTTTTCGCGAAACTTTGGTAATCCCAATTGACGACCCCAGCCTCGGCGGCTTCACAAAAACCGGCAAATCCAATTTGTCCAAAATCTCCTCAATCACGCCCTCGGGATTTCCACGAAATTCTTCGCTCGCAAAATGTAAAAACTTCGGCGTCGCAATATCGTTCGCCACCGCCACTTCCTTCGCCAAAACCTTGTCCATCGCCACCGCACTCGCCTCCAAATCACATCCCACAAACGGCACCCCAGCCATCCGCAAAATTCCCGCAAGACTCCCGTCTTCGCCATATCCGCCGTGCATCACAGGGAAAACGATGTCGATCTTTGCTCGCATCGCCCCACGGAAGACTCTCGCCTCACCGAAAATAATCGTCAATCCCCCGTTCAAATCCAACATCACCGGCTTGTTTTTCTCAAGCATTGAAGCAAACTTGTCCGCCTTATAATTCTCAATCTTCCCAAAATCCTCTCCCGCACGCCAAACGCCTTCTTTGTCAATATAAATCGGTAAAACTTTTTCACCCACCGCCAAGAGCGGCTTTATCACCGCGCTAATCGCCGACACAATCGAAATATCATGCTCCGTGCTTCGTCCACCAAAAATCACTCCAATTATCTTCTCGTTCATATTACTATAATACTATATTTCTCCATAAGTTTCAATGACTCGCGCCTTAATATCCTCATACCTCCGCTGCGCATCTTTGTTGGCAAAAAACTTCGTCACATTTCGCACAATGTCGCTCCGCGAAAAATCCGTCCCCTCACCATCGTTACCCCAAAGATAATACGGCTTCACATCAAACTCCGTGTGCAATTTACCACTCGGCGCAAAATTATACGTCGCCGCATTATCTGGATCATTTTCCACTGTCAAAAGTTCCCCCGCCAAATTATACACCGCCTCGAAATGTCCGTCAACGCTCAAAAACTTCAAGTTATACTCACCATCTTCGCCAAACATATGATAAGCCGACTCAAACGGTGTCAAAATCCGCCACCGAAAATCGCTCTCGCCCGCCAACATTTCGTCCAACGACACGGGCGCAATGTTCAGATAATTCCGCAATTTATGTTGCTCCACGGTCAAAGGTCCATTTTGTAACTTTATAAAGTTTCCAACTTCCGTGTTCACTGCCAACTTTTCAGCAACCGTTCGATTTTTATAAAACTCATCATCTTTCTCAATCTTCTCTGTCAAAATCCAAAACTTTGGCAAATTATTCTCCGAAAACTCACCTAAATCACCAGCTCTCGACGCAAAAGTTTGCACATTTCCATAATCTTCCGAAAACGTCCCCACTCCAGTCCAAATCACCATCGCCAACAAAAACACAAAAATCGGCACTCCCGCAACCACGCGCAGAATATGCCGAAACGCCAAAGCCACCATTCCGCGATAATTCAACAACGCCCGACAAACAAACAACACTAAAGCCGTTAACAAAAAGACCGTCGTCAACGAAAAGGCCAGATTTCGCAACATCCAATCTGCCAGTTCATACCACCAAACCGCATGCGACCCAAAAATCTTCAACACCCAATAATCCGTCACATAATTCTGTGAAAACAAAAGTTCCACGCCCAAAATCCCAAAGAACACCAGCCATGTCACAAGCACTACAATCGGCACAATCCGCTGCCTCAAATAGCGCCGAAAACCATCAAAAATAAAAGCCAAGAAAGTCCCAACAAACCGCAGAATAAAGCTTCTTCGCCTCTTCTGCTCTGGCGTATCGTTAAAAACTTCAACAATCGTCTCGTCTTTTTCCATCTTTAATTACATGAAATATCAAGACTTTGCGCACCGCCCGACAACACCAAAAAGTTTTTACAAAGATTGGCGTCCGAATCGCGTAACTCCAAAGCATATTCTGGATACGGGAAATATGCGTCCGTCAAATCAATCCTCGTCAACACTCGTCGGAACAAATCACTCGCTCGCCCTGTCGAATCAACCTCTGGCTGCACAGCATCAAACATAACTGTCTGATTCGCGCTGTTTTGTCCCTCAACCGAAATACTCGTCTTCGAGCCATAATATGCTGTCAATCGGAGCAGTGCACCAGATGATGCAATCGGAATCGGAGCCTCCGCAGGCAAACTAATCTGCGCTTCGCAAGCGTATCCTCGGTAGGCATAATTACCGCTAGTGTCGCATGCGATAGATATTGGCGTGTGTCCCTCTGGAATCACATCATACGCAGAAGTATTTTGGATAGCACTGCCAGATTGCCTAACGGTTCCGCCATCGACAACGTTGACCGCTCCGCCATCAGTGGATGGAATTAAGAACAGCGCAGCGTGTTTATTTATAGCGTTCAGATCATCCAAACTAAAACTTGTACCAGGGTTAATCAACTGCCACCTGATTACCGGAATCTGCGTCGTTCCATCCGTGCCTCGCGGAAGAAAACAATTCATACCCTCGTCACAATTGTCAACAATACTCAAAGCAGCACCATTAGCATCCTCCGCCCTGCCCCATCGAACAATAATTTTATTCACCGATGATGCCATCATATTAGGCGTATCAAGCAAATATCTAAACCGCAATGGTATCACCAAGGACGGTGATTCACTCGAAAGTTCCGCCAAATAATCCGGCGTATCAGACTTAATCTTTACGCAGGTATACGCCTCATCAAGATATGTGGAATCAGCGTCGCCAGGGTTTTGCTGTATCGGCGTCTCCGGATGACCGTCCAGGCCGTCAGCGTTCTGATCAGCGCGCCAATCTCCCAACGCATATGAAACTGTATCGCAAGCACTAGCGCCATTAGCAACAGTCGTAAATGCAACTAAAACATCCGAGCAAAGCAGCCCCTTTCCCGTCGTGCCTTCAGCAAACCCCTTGCTTGCGCACTCTTGGTAAGCCAACACTGCCACTTTCGCGTCCTCAACACCAGCCATCGCCGCATCATAAGCACTCGCTGACATGTCCTTATCCGTCGCCGACTGTTGCTCGCCCAACATAATTCGCAAAAAGCCCAGCGAAATAATCGAAAGCAAAAGCGTTGTAAAAATCACAACATATAGCGACACCGCTCCGTTTAATTTATTCTTCATAATTCTATTATACTCCTTCTTTTTCATTTTTCAACCTTTCTATTGCGAACTTCCCACAGCTCGCTGCGCAAAATTAAACTTATTGACGGCACAATAAAACTCTGGCGAATCAACCGCCTCGCCCGGAACAATACACGTAGCACCCGGCACGTCCAAATCAACTCCGCTCCACGCCCCCAAAACGAAACTACCGGAATAGAAAACTTGATTGCTATCTTGTGCAATATTCCTGTTTCTCTCGTTCTCAAAAATCACCAAATCATACAAAACCAAGTTTTCATAGCTAATATCATTTTCATCGCTCTGATCCAAAAGCTCCTCCGGCTTATCTATGTCTTCAATTTGCTTAAAATATCTATGGTTCACCGTGTCATATTTACAATAATCACGCCCATAATCATTAACCTTCACCAGCTTGACCGGTCGCGCATTGTCGCTTGCATAAATATTATCTCCCACGCTATGCTCATCGCCGCCAGTTTTCATCGTCCCATTATCATTAAAGTTTTGCCGATAATTCCACACATAACTCACCAATCCAGTGCAAAATCTGCGCCCACCGTCTCCAGCATATGCTGCATCCCCATTTGGTTTATCGTTCCCCTGATAATAAATCGTCGCATCGTAATTAACAACACCAAAAGCGCCAGTCCCGTCCGCACCATCCGCCTCATAACCATCATTGCGTATGCACACATGAGCAGCATTAAAAGCGCTACAAGCAACATCAACCGACCCAAAACTCGGACTCGCCGCAATCGACCGCTTAAAGTCATCTATAATCCCTCGTCCCGCCGCATTGACATTTTTCACCGCAATACCTTTATTATATGTCTCGGAAATATTCATCACCAGAACTGCAATCGACAGCATCATCGCTCCGACGAAAACCATCGACAGCATAGTTTCAATAATCGTAAAACCTTTTTTCATTTTATTCCTCTCCTTTTTAACGATCTGGATCATAAACCCTCATAATTGTCCCAAGCGTTGTCACGACTTTCCGACCAGCAGCCGACCAACAAGCTCGAATGTGAAAATCTATCACCGGTGATCCAGCAACCTGCACCGCCTGAACCCAAATCCCCTCAACCTGCAATATCTCGTTCGAACCAGTCGCCGCCACCAGATTAGTATTTGCCACATCATCAGCGTCAGTTAGATAAACCACTCTAGCAAACAGCGGCGCAGGACGGAACCTGTTTACTCCATCCACGAGCATTGCCGGATCAACAATCGTCCTGCCAACTCCATCGAAACCATCTCGATCGGTCGTTCGCGGATCAATCTTGCGTGTATTCAGCGCAAAAATCCCATCGCCCGTCGGTATCTCGCACGTCTCACCATTTCTCTCAAATGGCGCCACGTCGCCCACAATCCTCTCGCGCAAAGCCCTCCAAAGCGGCTCATACGTCTGATTCACCACCGGCAGATTTCTCTCAACTTCATACGAATCGTGAATAAACCGAATCGCCTCCGCCTGCGCATCCATTTCTTCACGCGCCAATGTAATTTCCAGCGACGCCGTTCCAGTTGCCAAGCCCTGATTCATCATCGCAATCGTCAAAATCGAGACCATACAGAACACCGTAATCGCAAAGATCACCTCAATAATCGTATCACCACGCAAATGCCTATTCACATTTAACCTCATATTCTCTCTCCTCTGTTATTATTCTCGGCACCACGCCCGAATCATCCCAACGCATTGTCTCCAACATGTAACTACCACCACCACCGTTCATGCCACGAGGCGTGTCCTGATCCAAAAGTTGCACCGCCGAACCATTGTTCGACCCGCCGCCAACCGACAGAATCCTTTGCGAACTCGCCCCACCCAGCAAGAAATTATCACTGCTACGGATACACATAAACTTCCGTGCCACCATGTTGTCTTCATTAACCATAGCCCGAACACCAACATTCGCATTGCCTTCAATAAAATCACCATCATATATTTCCGTATCACCACTTTCATCAAAAGCGCTCACACCCGAAACGCCCAATATCCCGCCAACGCCCGTCAACGGACCGTTATACACAAAAGTTTTGATCGTATTACTCACCGGCGCGCGCAAAATCAAAATCGCCCCTTGCACCACGCCACGGTCAGCATTATGCACATCGCCAATCCACACATCCGGCGCCGTCACACCAGCGCCCCACTGAAAATGATATTCCAGACCAGGACCAGCCCGCCGTAGCGCAACAGTATCCGATTGAAGTATTGTCAAATCTTCGAGCTGATCAGACCCAATGTGGTTCTGCCCATCCGCATCAAACAACGAATTATAATCATAATCCAACCCCACCACATAATTCACCCGTGCATAACAATTAGTCGACCTATCCGCCGCCCCCTCGTTGCAATCACCTTGCCCAAACTCCACCATCACACCATAAATCACACAATTACTTCGCCCCAAATGTCCATCGCCAGTTGTGCCACAAGACCCAGCAGGGACTTCTCCATCCCTCCAATTCTGTATATTCACGCTAAAATCATATTGCGAACTCATAAAATCCCGAAAATTATTCACAGCGTCCGCGTATCGCTTGCGAGCCAAGTTATTCCCCTGCACCGCCAAAAGCCCCACGAACAACGCTCCCGAAATGGCCAAAACCAACACCACCTCGACAATCGTAAATCCTGCTTTTCGCAAACCTAGTTTCATATACATCTATCTTACAACAAACCAAGATTTTTTACAAGCCCCAAAATCACATTTTGCGTAAGAAATATCACAAAAAAGGCAATTATCGCAAACGGCGCCAGCGGCAATCGCGCAGGTTTCCGTTTTTTCACAACCATATATATAATCGCAAACAAACTCGCCAAAATGTTAGCCAAAAAAATCTCCGAGAACGCCAAAACAGGATTCCCCAGCACAATGGCCATCGGCAACATCAAAATCCAATCCCCACTTCCCACTGCACGCTCCCCCGAAAGTTTATAAATCAAGAAATACACTCCGCTCAAAATCAAAATAGACCACAAAATCTCAAGCAAAACTGGCAACAAGCCCGCGCCAGTGCCTCCGCCTACCAAAGCGGTTATCTTATACATTATAGCACAGATTACCGCAAAAGTCAATAGCGAAACTGGCAAAAGTTGCTTTTTTTGATCGCAAATCAACAAAATCATCAAAACAACAGATAAAATCAAAAATAATCCAAACGCAAGGATAGACCAAAAATCCACCAACTCAAAAGGGAAAAACCAATAAACCAAAGCAAAGAGTAGCCCCATCGCAATCTCCCCAATAATCTCCAAAGCCCCAATCTTAGCACCACAATACCTGCATTTCCCACGCAGCCAAATCCACGAAACTACTGGTACCAAATCCGCCAAGCCCAACTTATGCCCACACTTCTCGCAGTGCGATCGCTTGCTCTTATCGTCATCAAACATCCTGTGAAACGTCGCCACCGCAAACGACCCTAAAATTGCCCCAAACACAAAACACCAAATCACAAAAAATACATCCATAACTATATTATACCATAATGGGGCGAAAAATGGGGCTCGAACCCACGACCTTCGGTACCACAAACCGACGCTCTAACCAACTGAGCTATTTTCGCCATGATTCCATTATAACACATCTATCGCTTCTTTACAACCCGCCCGAGCATCTTCCCAATCTTGCCCACCATCTGCCGCGTCTCTGGGATTTTCAGCACAAAGCCAATCAAAAAATAGACCAAAAAACTACCCAAACTAATCAACAAAAACTTCGGAAAAGTATCACCAAAGCTATCATCCGTCGCCGCCAATTGAAATTGGTGCGTCATAAAATACGCCACCACAAAAGCCGCCGCACTCGCAAAAACTATCTTAATCACCGTCCGCGCAAATTGTAACGAAAACAGATTCTTGAACTTACGCCCCAACAACACCATCAGCAGCGTAATCTCCACCACAGCCCCGATGCTCTCCGCATACGCCAACCCATACGGCCCAATCTTCAACCCCAAAGTAAACCACACTGCTAGCCCAATGTTCAACCCAATCGCTGCCACCGACACCAATAGCGGCGTCCTCGTGTCTTGACTGGCATAAAACCCGCGCGACAAAATGGCGAACAAACAGCGACAAAAAATCGAAATCACCAAAATACCTAGGAGCGACGCAATTAGTTGGTCACCACCGTTTTTGATAAAGTTCACCACATAACCACGTGTGGCAAAGGCGACCAGCGAAATCGGCAGTGCTAACCAAATAATTGTCCGCAGCCCATCCGAAAAATCACGCTTGAACGCCCCAGTGTTATCCGCCCCCAAATCCTCCGTCATTTTCGGGAAAAAGGCTGTCGCCACCGCTGTCCCAATCAGGTTCACCGGCATCAGCGACAAACTCGACGCCTGTTGAAACGACCGCACCGTTCCGCTCCCCATCCGTGATGCCATATTTATCTCTACCAACTGGTTGACGTAATCTATCCCCTGATCAATCGACCGCGCCGGCAACAGTCCAAAGACCTTTTTGAGCGATGCGCTTTTCTTGTCAATCTTAAATTCATAATCAAAGCCCAGCCCCAAAACCCCAACAATACTAATCACCAGTTGCAAAATCGCTCCCAGCACCACTCCCAGCGCCACGCCCATAATCCCTCCCTCAAAAATCTGCACCCCAAAAATCGTAATCCCCCCTGTAAACTGTGTAATCCCAATGATGATCCCGATGTTATACACTGCTGGCGCCATTGCATAGAACACAAACCGCCCCACCGCTTGCTGAATACTCGCCAAAACGGTCGAAATCGCAAAAAGAAACGGATTGATCGCCACCACGCGCATCATCGAAACCGCCAAAGCCATGCTACTCTCGCTCAGCCCCGGGCCCACCACGTGCTTCACCAAGGGCTCGGCAAAAATCATAATCAGCACGCTCACCACCATCGTCGCAATCGCAAAGATGTTAAGCACGCTCGAACTCAGCCGCCACGCTTCTTTGCGCCTATCGCTCATCAGTTGCTTATTAAAAACCGGAATAAAGGTCACCGAAAGCGCACCCGAAACCAGAAGAAAGAACATGAAATCCGGAACCGTGAACGCCACCGTATAGGCATCAATCCCCGCCGGATAAGTGTCCAAATACAACGTGTTGAGCAACCGATCGCGAAAAATCCCCAAAAGCGCCGAAATCAAAGTTGACCCAGCCAGCACCAAAGCCGCCAGTTTAATCGGCAGTTTCTTGTTCGCCAACGCGACCACACTTCGGAGCTTAAACTTCATCCTACGCCTTCTGCTTTGCCACCTCTGGCAGTTTAGCCGTCTTCAGGACCTCCGCCACATCGTTCTCGTCCAAGGTTTCCTTCTCAATCAAGGCATCTTTTAGCTTCTCCAAATCCTCACGGTTGGCCGCCAAAATCTCATCCGCTCGCTTCGTCGCATCTTTCAGCAATTTCGCTACTTCCTTGTCAATCTCTTCTGCTGTTTTCTCCGAATACGGTTTCGACGCACCAGCCCAAAATCCATCATCATCGCTATTCGGAAAGACCTGATTTTGCAGATTTTCGCCCATGCCCTGCTCCATGATCATATCCCGTGCCAATTCCGTTGCATGCTTCAAGTCCGATCCTGCCCCAGTCGTAATCCCGCCCTCGCCATAGACCAATTTCTCCGCACTTCGCCCCGCCATCCCGCGCGCCAAGATATCCTTAAATTCATGAATCGAGGTGTAATTCCTATCTTCTGGCGGCAAAAACCATGTTACACCACCCGTTCGTCCGCGTGGAATAATCGTAATCTTATGCACTGGATCGCTATTCGGCAAAACATGCCCCACAATCGCATGCCCCGCCTCGTGGTATGCCGTGCTTTCACGCTCCTTTTCGTTCATCACCTTGCTCTTGCGTTCTGGCCCAATCGCCACCTTCTCAAAAGCCTCAACCACATCTTGGTTACCAATCTTTTCGTGTCCTAATCTCGCCGCGATAATTGCTGACTCGTTCGCGATATTCGCCAAATCTGCTCCAGATGACCCAGCCGTCTTTGCCGCCATCTTATCCAAATCCACACTCGCATCCACTGGCTTATTCTTAAAGTGGACTTTCAAGATATCCAATCGCTCACGTCGCTCTGGCAAAGTCACCTGAATATGCCGATCAAACCGACCAGGTCGCAGCAGCGCTGGGTCAAGCATATCTCGCCGGTTCGTCGCCGCCATCACAATCACACCCGTCTCGTTCTCAAACCCATCCATCTCCACCAAGATCTGATTCAATGTCTGTTCATTTTCGTCATGCGCCCCACCACCTCTCTGCGAACGCTTCTTCGCCACCGCATCAACCTCGTCAATGAAGATTATCGCTGGCGCATTTTTCTTCGCCTTGGCGAAGAGATCTCGCACGCGTGAAGCGCCCACACCAGCAAACATCTCCACAAACTCCGATCCCGAAATCGAGAAAAACGGCACTTCTGCCTCTCCCGCCACCGCTCGCGCCATCAGCGTCTTACCCGTCCCAGGCGCACCCTCGAGCAGCACGCCCCTCGGGATCTTTGCCCCCAATTTCTCATATTTCGCTGGTGCTTTCAAGAAATCCACCACTTCCCACAGATCTTGTTTAGCGCTTTCGTTACCCGCTACTTCGTCAAAAGTAATCTTTTTCTTATCTGGACCATAAATCCGCGCCTTCGCCTTACCAAAGTTCATCGCGCTGTTATTCGCGTTCCCCGCCGATTTCATCATAAATATAAAGAATATGATCAAAGCCAATGTTGGCAACCCCATAATCAGCACATCTCCCAAAATCGCCCCAAAACCCGACTCCTCGCTCACCGAAACTTCCACTGGCGCATCCGTCTTTAATCCCTGCTCATAAATACTTCCATTTTCCTTAACCGACTGAAAACTCGGCTTTTCCTCATCCTTGAGCGTAACTTTCAGGTTATTTTCCGTTATCTCAATCTGTTTTATTTCGCCATTATTCGCCTTACTCACCACCTCCGACACCGCCATC
Source organism: Candidatus Nomurabacteria bacterium (assembly GCA_031261545.1). Lineage (GTDB taxonomy): Bacteria > Patescibacteriota > Saccharimonadia > Saccharimonadales > Saccharimonadaceae > WRLZ01. The sequence goes on along the minus strand of JAISJL010000033.1, from coordinate 33,196 downwards.
TTCTCCAGCGGCGCTTCTGGCTTCAACACCGAAAACACTCCGCCGACAATCAACAATATAATCCCCCAAAACACCACTTGTCGCACCATCTTTCCTGCACTATTCTTCTTTTTTTCCGCCATAATCTCCTCTCATTAAATAACTTCCTCTATAATATACCATTTTCTCAAAAACTACAAGCCTTTACTTGGCATTTTATTTGTGCTATACTTATTTATATGCAAAAACAGGATTTTTTGGACGACCAGCAATTTCAACGGCACATCTGCCTTTATCTACACATGCACCAACCTTACCGCGTCCGCCCCTACACCATTTTCGACGTCGACCAACATCACGATTACTTCAACGCACCATCTGGCGACAAAACCAACAACCGCGATATTTTTCTCAAGGTCGCCGAAAAGTCCTACCGTCCCACACTAAAAATGCTACTCAAACTCGCCAAGACCGAACCAAAGTTCAAGGTTTCTTTATCTATCCCCGGTATGACCTTGGAACAAGCCGAAGAATACGCCCCAGACATCCTCGACAAGCTCCGCGATCTCGTCGCCACCGGCAAATGCGAACTCGTTGCCGAAACTTACTACCATTCTCTCGCCTTTTTTTACGATTTACCCGAATTCGAAGCTCAAGTAAAACAACAGATGGACACCTTCAAACGCCTTTTCGGCGTCACGCCAACCTCCTTTCGCGGCACCGAACTTTCCTACAATAACCATCTCGGCAAATGGGCCGCTTCCGCCGGCTTCAAGGCCATCTTGGCCGAGGGCTGGGACAAAGTCCTCGGATGGCGCAGCCCCAATTTCGTCTACGAACCGTGGCATACCGACGGTAACGCCGCACTTTTGCTCAAAAATTATCGACTCAGCGACGACATCGCTTTCCGCTTCTCGGATCACAACTGGAAGGAACACCCCCTGAGCGTCGAAAAATACCTCCATTGGTGCGAAACCGCCACGCTCCAAGGCCCTCTGCTCAATTTATTCATGGATTTTGAGACCTTTGGCGAACACCAGTGGGCAGACAGCGGCATTTTCGAGTTTTTCGATAAATTTGTCCAAAGATGGTGTTCCGACCCCAGCAACGACTTCCTCCGCATCGACGAAGCCGCCGAAATCTTGCCAAAAGTCGCCGAAATCTCCATGCCCGAAACCGTCACCTGGGCGGACACCGAACGCGACCTCTCGGCATGGACAGGCAACAAAATGCAACAAGAAGCCCTCAAAGAAATCTATTCCCTCTCGCCCGACATCACACAACTGCCAAAATCCCAAACCCAAGCTCAAATCCTTGACGATTGGCGCAAACTCCAAACCTCCGACCACCCCTATTACATGTGTACCAAATACTGGTCAGATGGCGACGTCCACGCCTATTTCTCGCCTTACGAATCCCCCTATTTTGCTTATTTATACTGGGCCAATGCCGTTCGCGACCTCAAAGACCGCCTTGCCCAAGCCAAAATCAGCAAAAACTCACGCTAAACTCTTGCTTTTTCGGGGCGAGTGTGATATAATATAAGTATTATGGTAAAGAAGAATACTACAAAGAGAAAATTAGTCGGCTTGGTCAGCAAAGAAAGCGGCCTCCGTGCTTACTACACCAGCAAAAACACTATGAACACACCGGAAAAATTGACCCTCAAGAAATACGACCCAAAGACGCGCACCCACGTCGTCTTCGAAGAAACCAAAAAGAACCTCGGTCGCAACGAAGTCAAGCCACGCAAGGGCTAAAACTCCGCACACTGCAAAACACGTTTTCGCATGCGCAAAGCCGACCCCAATCCCTTTTTCGTAGCGAGTTATGCCGAGCGAGGATTAAAATTAGACGTCCGCGCTAGCGGCGGACGAAGTCCGAGAGTCTAATTTTAGTCACGAGTAAGGCGATGAGCAGAGAAAAAGCGTATTGTGGGTCGGTGCTAACGCAAACAAGTGGCAGGACCCGAAAAATTATCTACCTATTCTGCGACCCTTTGCAACTGCTTAACGAACTCTTTCTGCGCCACGCCAAAATTGCTCTCTTTGCCACACCACGCCGTCAAAGCCGGATCTTGCAAAGCCCTCGCAAACGAAAACGACACAGGAAACGGCAACACTCCCTCCGAAAGATTGAGATTTTTGATAGCATGGAAGTTTTTCGCTGCTTGCTCAGGCGTTTGCCCACCAGAAAGGAACACCACCGCCCCAATCTTTGGCGCCACCGTGTTTTTGAGAACCGAAATCGTCGCCTCCGCCACGTCTAGCGACGAAGACTGCACCACATACTTCTTCCCGGCCAAAACCATGTTACATTTCAAGATCGTCCCCGTCAAATCCACTCGATATTCGCTCAATTTTTCCATCAACATCTTGATAATCTTCGTCGTCGCTAAGGCACAAGTCTCAATGTTGTAATCCCCATCATGCACCACCTCTGGCTCAACAATCGGCACGATTCCCGCATTCTGACACAGCGACGCATAAACCGCCAAAATCGTCGTGTTGAGATCCATTGCCGTAGCACTCGGCAATTTATTCCCAACAATTTGGAAAGCCGCGCGCCATTTTGCAAACCGAAACCCCATCGCAAAATATTTCTCCAGTCTCTCCGCCAAATCGTCCAGCCCACGCGTCCAAGTCTCCCCCGCAAAGTTCGGCAATTCCACCAAACCTCGATCCAATTTAATCCCCGGCAAAATGTTCTTATCCAACAACAAATCGCCAAAGAGTTGCCCATTGTCCGCCTTTTGCGCAGCAGTCTCCTCGAACATAATCACGCCACCACAATAATTCTCCAACCCCTCCGCCGACAAAAAGATGTTACGGTAGTCCCTGCGATTTTTCTCGTTATCCTCGATCTTCATCGCCGCAAATTTCTTCGCAATCGATCCGCCACTCTCGTCCGCCGCCAAAATCCCCCGATTGTTTATAAAAATAAACTGCACCAAATCGCTCAAACTCGGATTTGCAAGCAGATACCTCCGCAACGCCGAATCGACATTCTTCTTGACCTTTGTTGCCCCAACCTTACTTTCTTTCACAACAATATTCATACTACTATCTTACCATAACCAAAATCAAAAATCAACACAATACAATTCAAATTTCATGTTATAATATATTATATGTTCAAGAAAAACTCCCATCTCCTCGATTTCGCCTTCCTCATCGGCGACGCCTTGCTTTTGGTTGCGGCTTTCATCGGAGCCTACATCTTGCGCGTCAATCTCGACCCACGCCCGCTCCTTGCCCCCGTTTTTGCTCACGACTTCCTCATCTCCACCCTCATCATCACCCCATTTTGGCTCATCATCTTCGCCACTCTCGGTTTATACAACCCAAAGACCTCCCGCAAACCTTTCCGTTTCATTCCCCGCATCATTTTCGGCACTTGTCTAGGCATGATGGCGCTCATCTCTTTCCAATATCTCTTCGACCTCAACATTTTCCCTGCCCGTCTGGTCATTTTCTACGCCCTCGTCTTCACCATCTTAGCCGTCATTATTCTCCGTCTAATCATCTTATTCGTCGCCCGTTTTTTCCGTCGCCACCACCAACCGCGCATCTTGTTGGTCGGCAATTCCGCCACCACGCGTGACATCGCCGAACAAATCCTCACCCAGCCCGAAACAGGCCAAGTCGTCGCAACCTTTGGCATCAAAATCGACAACATCCCCGATTTCAGCGACACCGACGAAGTCATCAAAAACCTGCGCAAACTCAAACTCGACTCCATCATCCAAACCGACGTCTCCGCACGCGACCGACTCGCCGAACAACTCCTGAACGCCTCTCGCAACCGCTTCATTTCCTATAATTTCATCGCCGAAGAGCCAGAATTCTACAATTCCCGCAACCAAGCCGTCATCAACTGGGGCTACCCCATCGTCACCATCTCCGAAACCCCACTCGTCGGCTGGAACCTCATCGTCAAACGCCTTTTCGACCTCTTTTGGGTTATCATTTTGTCACCTATCTGGCTCATTGTTTTCGCAATTTTAGTTCTTTGCCAAAAACTCTTCAACCGCGGCCCAATTTTCTTCATCCAAAAACGCCTCGGTCAATACGGCAAAACTTTCAAGCTGCTCAAGTTCCGCACCATGAACCAAAAGTTCTCTGGCCAAGACGCCATCGCCATTTTCGAGAAAATGGGTCGCAAAGATCTCGCCAATGACTATGCGAAGAACCGCAAAATCGCCCAAGACCCCCGCGTCGACACCCTTTTCGGCAAGTTCCTCCGCGCCACCTCCCTCGACGAACTCCCCCAAATCCTCCACATCTTGAGCGGCAAAATGTCCATCATCGGCCCACGCCCCATCCTCCCCGACGAACGCGATTTCTACAAATCCAACGACAGCGTCCTCTTCTCAATCAAACCCGGCCTCACCTCCCTTGCCAGCGTCTCCGGGCGCTCAAACCTCCCCTTTGCCGAACGCGTCAAGCTGGAAATCTTCTATGTCAGCAACTGGTCCATCATCTTCGACATCAAAATCTTCTTCCGCACCATAAAAGCCGTCATCTGTCGCGACGGCTCGTTTTGATTTAATCTATTTTCTTAACCTGCAACGCATCCAACTCAATCGGCATTTCCCGACCAAACATCGAAACCAACATGTGTAAACGACCCTTTTCTGAGTCAATTTCCGAAATCGAACCATCAAAGCCCTTGAACGGACCGTCGATCACCGTTACAATCTCACCGACTTCATAACTAATCGTATACTTCGGATCTTCCACGCCCATACGTTTCTTAATTTTCGCAATCTCCGCGTTTGCGAGCGGCGTCGGTTTGCCATCAATCCCCACAAAGCCCGAAACACCTTGCGTATTTCGCACCACATACCACGATTCATCTGTCAAAATCATATCAACCAAGACATATCCTTGGAAAATCTTGCGATCAACAACTTTTCTAGCGCCATTTTTAACCTCAATCTGCTTTTCCTTCGGCACTAAAACATCAAAAATATAATCTGCCATGTCCGCACTTTCTGCCTTTTGCTTAATCGCCTCCGCCACCTTATCTTCGTGTCCGCTGTAAGTGTTAATGGCATACCAAGCCCTGTCCGTATCATAACGGCTAATTTCCCTCTGATATTTCCTAGTTGTCGTGTTGTTGTTCTCTTCCATTTTCTCCCTTTCTTTAGCTCAAAATTGCCTTAAACATCCAATTAAACAATATATCCAACGCCCAAATGATGACAAAAATCAGCCCAACATACACCAAAACACCAAAAAGCATCTTGCGTGTCGCCTTGCCATTTGGAAACCTAACCTCTTTTAGTTCACGAAACGACGCTTTGATATAATTCCAAAGCATTTTGAGTGGATTTCGAGTCTTTTTCGCCTCTTTTTGATCCTTTTTAACCATCTTTACCTTTCCTTGATACTAAAATAAGCCTATACTCTTAGGCTCATATGTCAAGTATATCACACTTAAAACAAAATTGCAAGTATGATATAATATACATATATGGAAACCTTTGATTTTATAGTTCTCGGCGGTGGCACAGCCGGCGTTCCCGCTGCGCTACAAGTCGCCAGTATCGGCTGCAAAGTCGCCATCGTTGAACCACTGGCTGTCGGCGGTGATGCCGTCTTTTTCTCCGACATTCCCTCTCGCGCCCTAAGCCGCGTCAGCGATTTCTTCTACCAAGCCAAACTCAATTCCGAAATCGGCCTCAACACCGCCACGCTCAGCCTCAATTTCCCCATAACACAACGCTACAAAAACCTTACAGTCAAAAACGCCGCCGCCTCTATCTCCAACGATTGCCAAAAAGCCAATATCACCATCTTCAAGGGCTACGGTTCCTTCGTCGACCCAACCACCATCAAGGTCGGCGAGCATCTTTTATCGGCCAAAAAGATCCTCATCTCCATAGGCTCCGAAATCTTCCTGCCCGAAATCCAAAACATCACCACCACTTCCTTCTTAACCGCCGACGACGTCATGAACCTGCCAAAACTCCCTAAATCCATTTTCATCATTGGTGGCGGATCCTGCGGTTGTGAAATGGCGGAATACTTTGCTAAAATGGGTGTCAAAGTTACTATCGCCGAGCTCGCATCACGACTTCTGCCAAAAGAAGACGAAACCACCGGCACTTTTGTCAAAAACTACTTCATCAAAAAGTTAGGCATCAACGTTCTGACTGGCACACGTGTCGAAGCTGTCGACAAAGACAAAATCTCCAGCAAAATCATGTTCATCGCCCAAGGCACCGAACAAATCGTCCGCACCGAACTCATCCTCCTTGCCACGGGACGCTCCGTCAATCTCAGCGGCCTCAATCTAGACGATGCTGGCGTCCGTTTCTCCGATTCTGGCATCGCCGTTTTACCAACCCTCCAAACTTCGCACAAAAACATCTTCGCTGCCGGCGACTGCATCGACTCCGAGCGCGACAGCCTCTCGCCCCAAAACCCCGTCAGCGGTTTCATTGCCCACCACGACAGCTCATCGCAAAAAGCCATCTTGCAAGGTCAAATCGCCGCCGCCAACGCTTTCCCTAAATCTTGCAAAGCCGCAAGGCGAAAGAAAGTCACCGCCAACTACCTCGGCCTTTCCCGCATCACTCGCCTCTCTCCGACCGTAGCCACCATCGGCATAACCGAAGACGAAGCCACCCGCATCGGACTAGACATCAAAAAATCTCTCGTCTCTCTTTCCCAATCCTCCCACAACGCCATATCGCAAGACGACGGTTTCCTCAAACTCATCTCCGATCGCTCTGGCAACAAACTCCTCGGTGCCTGCATCGTCGCGCAGGGTGCCGAAAGTCTTGTTGCCGTTCTGTCTCTCGCACTCCAAAACGAACTCCCCATCTCCGCTCTCGCCAGCTTACAAACGCCGTTTCTGGCTTATTCCGACCTCATTCCCATCGCTGCGCAAAGGCTCTAATGCGCAAGCGTCGCATTTTTGGTATTTTATTTTTATTGGCGACTATTTTCATAGCCGTCTTCATCAACGAAGATTTTTCGGAAAACCCAATCCTAGACCAAAATCCAAACCAAAGCCAAATCTCAAGCGAAGATCAAACCCAAAACACCGATGAAAATCTACCAAAGGCACTCGAAAAACTAAGCGAAATCCCTATCAAAGGCCGCGCACCAAAGACCGGCTACTCACGCGACCAATTTGGCAACGGCTGGGGCGAAATCAACGGCTGCGACACTCGCAACGTCATTCTCTTCCGCGATTTGACCGATAAAACCATGAAAGACAACTGCCTCGTTGCCACCGGAATCCTGCAAGACCCCTACACTGGCAAAACCATCCAATTCTCGCGCGCCGACAATGCCTCCGCCGTCCAAATCGATCACATCGTGCCGCTGTCGGACGCTTGGCAAAAAGGCGCGCAATATTGGGAAAAGGACAAACGCAAACAATTCGCCAACGACCCGCTCAACCTTCTCGCCTCCGACGGACCCGCCAACATGCAAAAATCCGACTCCGATGCCGCCAACTGGCTCCCCTCCAACAAATCCTTCCGCTGCTATTATATCGCCCGCCAAATCACCATAAAACTAAAATACGACCTCTGGAACACCGAAGCCGAAACCGCCGCCATGCAAAAAGTCCTCGAAAAATGCCCCGATCAACGCGTTTTGGAATAATTATAACTCAAATTCACTGCATCTCGCCACCCTGTCGGCGATTCCGAATCAAAAACCTTGACCACGCCGTTTTTGACCTCACCAATCACCACCAGAGCCGGATTATACGGCACCAATGTCCGATAATACGCCAAGTCATCTGCATGCACGATCTTTTTGCCAGGAAAAGTCATCGCAAACTTCTCTCGCGCAATCGTGTTGAAATACGCCGTATCACCCATCGGCGGCAAAAAAATCCGCGCCTTCATTCCCATCCGGCTGACAATCTTTTGCACTTCTGCCAATTTCAATCGCGTTTTTGACGCAATGAATAATAACAAATACCCTTTGGCGTCAAAAAACAACGTCGCGTTCGCCATCGATCCAACATAAACATTTTGCAAAATCACCTTTTCAATCGGTCGCCGAAATCCAAAATGTATATTCAACAGTTGTGATAGTTTTTCCTCTGCCATCTTAAAACTATTATATCACAACACGCTCACAGATAAAAGCACAGCCGCAATAAAAATAAAACTAACTCAAATATTTTCCGATCGCCACCGCCGCCACCGCACCTTCACCGGCTGCCGTAATCGCCTGCTTGACCGATCCACTTCGCACATCACCCGCTGCAAAAACTCCAGCCACATTTGTCATCATCTCAGCATCGGTTTCAATAAATCCTTTCTCGTCAACCCGAACCTCCAAATCTTGCAAAAACCCAACGCTCGGCGCATGTCCGATAAACACAAAAACGCCATCGGCCTCAATCATATCATCTCCAATCCGAACGCCGTTGACTTTTCCATCCAACCCGACAACTTCCTCAATGACGGTATTCTCCAAAACCTCAATTTCCTTATGCCGAGATAATTCCTCCCGCAAGGCGTGGCTCGCCGTCAACTCACCGGCCGAAATAATCGTAATATGCCCCACAATTTTCGCCAAATAAAACGCCTCTTGCAAAGCCGAGTTTCCACCGCCCACCACAATCACCCTTTTGCCGTTATAAAACGCCCCGTCGCAAGTCGCGCAATAATGCACGCCTTGCAATTTTTCTCCGGCAACTCCCAATTTTCGGTTTTCCAGCCCCGTCGCCACCAAAACGCTTCGCGCCAAAACCTCATCACCATCAACTGTCAAGGCGAAACCGTCTTCGTGCCGCGCAATCGCAGAGACCTCACCATAATCCATCTGCACACCAAAACTTTTCGCCTGCTCAATCAAGTTCCCCGCCAATACCTCGCCGCTCGTCCCAACCATAGTCCCAGGAAAATTGTCAATCCTCGAAATCGTGGCGACTTTCCCACCAAAAGTCTGCTTTTCAACCACCAAAACTTGCAAGTTCTCCCGTGCCGCATAAAGCCCCGCCGTCAAAGCCGCCGGCCCCGCGCCCGCAATCACCAAATCCCAAATCTTACTTATTGCCATACTCTTCTTGGCAAACTTGCACAATGTAGTCCTCGCCATATTGTGCTGCATAGCTCGAATACGCCTTTTTACACAGTTCAACCAACTGCCCATCATAAGCAATATTATCAATCTTCGGAATTACCATCACAATGAAAGTCAACGTCGAACCAGCCGGAATGTTATTCTGCGCCGTGTCACCATAAGCCATAGCCGACGGCACCGTAATCTTGCGCACACCACCAATCTGCATATTCTCCACGCCCTTTGTCCAGCCCTCAATCATCCCCGCTCCGCCACCCGTGCTCGAAATCGGCAAACTCAGCACCTCGCTCAAATCATCCGTAATCTCACCCTCAAAATCCTTAAAGCTGCTATCAAACACCGTCCCGTCGCTCAGGAAACCAATATAATACGCGCTATATTGCACACCTTCCGAAATCGCCTGACCGTCGCCCTTCTTGATGTCCTCAATCTTGAGCGCACTCACGCTGTCAAATTTCCCAACCAATTTCTTATATTCTGCAAAGCTCTTCGCATATTTCTCGCTCAAAGTCTTAGCCTGTTCTCCCAATTCCTCGTCTCGTGCTTTCAAGATTGTCTCCATCTCGCCCTGCGCCTCTGCCACTTCATCCGACAATTTGCTCGCCGAATTGTTCGACATGATGATATTCACAAACACAATCACCACCGACAACGCCATCAATCCCGCAATCGCCCAAATCACAATCTTCTTGCTCAAACTCATTTTTTTCTCAACCTCAATCACAATAAACCTTTCTTATTATACAATTTTTCCGCCAACACCCGCCACCACCGCAGCTATTTCTTCCATTATAATTTGTGCGTCGCTTTTTGTCAAGGTTTTTTCATAGTTTCCAAAAACAATTCTCCACGACAAGACCTTGCCACCGTCTTTGCTATAAATGTCCAATGGCTCCAAATCATAGAAATAATCAGTATCATCAAAACATTCTCGTATTTTCTTTTCAATCTCAGCCCAAGTCATTTTTTCATCGACCAAAATACTCACGTCAATGCTCTCCCTGTTATTATACGCGCCATATCTTTTGGCCCGCTTTGGCAACCGCATCAAAACGTCAACATCCATCTCAAATCCTGCCACAAAATCCGGCAATTTCAGCTTCTGTTTCATATCTTGCGTCAATTCACCAACGCAACCAATCTCTTCTTCACCAGCTTTCAACATCACCGCTCTGCGACTGTCCAAACTTCTCGCAACCGCACCATCATCTATCTCGGCAATCTCCACCAAATCCACATCTATACCAAACCCACGAATAGCCTCAAAACAGAGCCTCTTGGCAGCATAGAAAGCCTCGCCTTTTTCCCAATTCTTATTTTTTCTATCTGTTAACATAACCGCAACACGATTGCTTTCAACCGGAACTCCCTCCGTGGTCAATCCCATATCTTTGCTAGAAATCTTGTTAATCTCAAACAAACAAAACTTATTATACGCCGCCTTCGCATTCAGATAAACCTTTTCCGCCAAACTCGGTATCAAACTCTGTCGGCAATATTGCAATTCTGGGCTAATCGAATTCATAATCCGATACGAATTAGCAACGTCCAGCCCCGCTTTTTCCAACAATTTTCCGCTCACGAAGCTATAAGTCAAAATCTCATTCGCCCCACTATCCATCAAAATCTTGCGCAATTTCTGCTTCGCATCACCCATCTCATCCCTGTCAACCTGCTTCGCGCTCCTCTCGGGCAACTTCAATTCAATATTATCAAACCCGTTCAGTCGCCCAATCTCCTCCGCTACGTCCTCCAAAATCGCAATATCCGTCCGCCAATACGGCGCCGTCACCACAATTTTCTCACACTCGCATTTCCCAGATTTCCCGCACGCACAGCCAACCCCAAATCCAACATTTCGCAAAGTCTTCTCAATCTCTTCATACGAAAACGCTGTCCCCAAAATCTCGTTTATCTCCCCAGCCGAAACCTCCACGCGCGCCGGCTCAAGCTCCTCCGCCACTTCCACAATCTCGCTCAATTTCTCCATCCCCAAATTATCCACCAACTCAGAAGCCGTTTTCGCCAAAACGAATCGCGAAAGTTCCGCTGGCTGCCCCTTAGTGAACCGTGTCAAAGCCTCAGAGAAAATCCCATATCTCATCCCCGTCGACCGCAAATTATACAAATTAAACGTCGCCGCTTCCACCAAAATCCGCTTCGTCGAACCGTCAATCTCCGTGTTTTTCCCGCCCATCACCCCCGCCAAGGCCACCGGCACATTCCCCGAGCAAATCACAATATCACCCGTCGTCATCTCAATCGTTTTATCATTCAACAATTTCAATTTCTCACCATTTTTCGCACTCCGCACCCCAATCTTCACGTTCGAAGCCCCACCGACTTTCAACATCTTGTCATAATCAAAGAAGTGCAGCGGCTGCCCCGAAAGCAACATCAAATAATTCGACCAATCCACCTTTTTCTCAATCGGCCGCATCCCGCTTTTCAATAATTTCACGCTCATTTCATCCAAAAATGCACTTTTTTCATCTGATACCTCTTGCTTTTTTCCGTCAAGTGTGCTATAATTAGAAGACAAACCGAGAATAATCGCTCGGTAGGCCGTGCATTGCGCCTTATTTTCCACTTCAATCTCCACCTTTGCGTCACACACTTGACACTTGACACCATCATCGTCATAAAGCCATTCCGGCGTCTTGAACTCTCGCCCAAAAATCCCCGCTACCTCCCTTGCAAACCCAATAATCCCAAAACAATCTGGGCGGTGCGTCAAGGATTTATTTTCGATATCCAAGATATAATCATCAAGACCCAAAACATCAATTAGCGAAGCCCCAGCAACAGCGCTTTTAATACCATTTAACTCCACAATCCCACTATGATCATCTCCGAGCGCCAATTCATCCGCCCCCGCCAACATACCATTACTCATATACCCACGCATTTTTTTCACACCCAAAACAAACGGATCGTCCGTCCCAAAAGTGCAAGGCACCGTCGCCCCGACAGGCACCCAAGCCGTAATCAAGCCCTCGCGCACATTTGGCGCCCCGCAAACCACTTGCACCAAACCGCTATCATCTCGTTCAATTTCTCCAGCAAACTTTCCGCCATCATCAATCTTGCAAACTGACAAATGCGTCCCTTCAATCTGTTCAGCCGAGACAACCCGAACCACCAAAACATCCTTATACTTAGCCCCAAAGTCAACAACTTCCTCCACCTCAACCAATCTGGCACCAATCCGCGTAGCCAAATCAGAAACACTAATCCCCTCCAAATCCACATATTCTTTCAACCAATTTACCGATATTTTCATAAATAACTCCTTATTTTTGCAGCAATTTCCGTATCCGACAATCCGTCCAGCGCGTTCACCCCGTAAATATTGCCGTGAATCTTCTCAATCGGAGTAAGATGGATGTGTGTGTGTGGGACATCCACGCCGGTTAATCCCATCTGGACTCTGCAACTACTAGCCTTTTCCAAAGCAATCGCCAATTTCTTCGCCACCAAAAACAATTTCACATACAGTTCATCTGGAACATCATAAAACTTGTCCACTTCCAGTTTCGGCACCACCAAGATATGTCCCGCCTTGCTCTGATCAATGTCCAAAAAGGCAAAAACCTCTTCATCCTCATAAATCTTGTGCGCATGGACATCTCCCCGAATAATCTTTGTAAAAATCGTACTCATTTTATCTAAACTCCTTTAAGAATGCTAACTTTCCACTCTCCAAATACCGAATATCGTCAATCCCATATTTCAGCATAATCAGCCTGTCAAACCCACCGCCCCACGCAAATCCCCGATAAACTTCCGGATCAATCTTCGCCATTCGCAAAACATTCGGGTGAATCATACCGCACCCCAACATCTCCAACCACTCTCCCGGCTTACCACCAATCGACGCCGGTTTTTCAATCATAAACTCCATACTCGGTTCCGTGAACGGAAAACAAGCTGGTTGAGTCGCAATTTTCAATTTTTCGCCATAAAAAGCCTCAAAAAACTCCCGAATAATCGCAATCATCTGTGCCAAATCCGCCGTCTTGCTCACAAAAACCCCGTCCCACTGGTAAAAGGTATGCTCGTGCGTCACGTCAACGTCTTCGTTGCGAAAAGTCCGCCCCAGCGTAATCGTCGCGATCTGTTCACCGCGTAGCAATTTTTCGCGCTGATCCAGCAATATCCGATTTTGCATAGCCGTAGTATGCGCCGGCGGGATAAATCCTTCCTCTGTTCGGAAAGTGTCAAAACTATCCCGTGCCGGATGACCCTCGGGGAAGTTCAACGCACCGAACATATGAAAATCGTCGTCAAGTTGCCGCCCCTCAATCACATTAAACCCAATCCTTTCCGCAATCCCCCGCATCCGTTCCATCTCAAATGTTATCGGGTGTTGGCTACCGTCCGTCCATCTCAGTCCAAAATCTCGGCTATTAGCGTCCAAAAACGGCGCCGTTTTGTCAATTTCCGCCAGTTGACTGACGGAAACTTCGCCAGCCGCTCCAACTCGCACAATTTCCTGCTTCATTTCGTTCAATTTCTGCCCAAAACTCGCCTTTTTCTCCACTGGTAAACCCTTAATTTCCGCATAAGCCCCGTTCAACTTTTTCAAGACATCATTAACCGCCGCTCCACCCCGAACGTCCGCCAACAGTTCTTCTCTCAATTTTTCCAAATCCATAATACTCCTATTTTAGCACAAAGAATATAAAACCGCAAATAATCGCCAAAACCACCGCAATCATAATCACAATCCGCCAAAAATACGGGTTGTCCTTCTTCTTGTCAAAAGTTTCAAGATAGACTGAATCCACCGCATCGTCAATTTCTGGCGCACGCCCTTCATCCAAGCCGTTTTCCTCCATCTTCTGCCTCATCTCCATTGCAATCCGTTGCCGCAAACCCGATTTCTCCTCTTCATCAAACAATAATATTCCCATTTTGTCAAACTCCCTTGCATTTTTTACTTTCTTGTTGTATTATATCATTAAAGCAGTAAATTTGTAAGGAGGATTCAAATGGCACATAGCAACAAAAGCAAGCGTGGTGGGAAAAGCGCAGAAACGGTCAAGGCGGAAAGCACCAAACCCGTAACAAAAGCACCAGCTGAGAAAGTGGCAGACAAGCCAACAGCCAAAGCAGAGGAAAAGCAAGTCGTAAAACCAGCACCAAAGGAAATCACAAAACCTTCGGGCAACGTTTTCAAGTCTTTTTTCACCAAAAAGTATAGCGGCAGCGAAAACATCGAAAGCCTTTTCAGCTCACCAAAGCTCATCGCAGCTCTCGTAGCAGAAGTCTTGGGTTCGTTCGCCCTAGTTTTGGTCATCCTGACCACCAGCTCATCGCCAATCTTCGTGCTCTTCGGCACCTTGGCGGCAGCTCTCTTGGTTTATAAAATCAGCGGCGCCTTTATTAACCCAGTCGTCACCATCGGTGCCTTGGTTACTCGCCGTTTATCGGCTTTACGCGCAGTTTTCTACATCATCGCGCAAGTCTTGGGTGCCATGTTAGCCTACATCACGCTCAAAACCTTCATCGGTGGCGCGCCAGAGGCAACCAGCACAACCTACGCCGCAACCATGTATTCCATGGTCGCCATCCCAGAGGGCAAAATGTGGTATGCCTTTGGTATTGAGCTCATCGGTGCCGCCATCATCGCACTCTTCTTCGCTCGAGCAATCCAGATGAAGAAAAGCGTCTTCACTTTCGGCGCAATCTTCGCCGGCGGTCTCTTCGCAGCCGTTTGTTTCGCCATGACCGCTTCAAGCTACATCCAATCCGGCTTCGCTCTTAACCCAGCCCTAGCCATCGCCATGGAAGGCTTCACCGCAGTCCCAGAAAACTTCTGGACCAACGCCTTAGTCTACATCTTAGCCCCAATCGTTGGCGGCATCGCCGGCTTCATCATCAGCGACCTCATCACCCGTGGTGCCGACGCCCAAGAAGCCTAAACATAGCGAACATTTATCAAAGCGCGCTCAAAACCTAATTCGCAAACAGGCTAAAGACGAGTTGCAATGTATTACGTTCCCTGCTTCTTTTCAAGGTAGGATGGCCTGTTTGGAATTAGTGTTTTGAAGAGCGCTTCTGAGAAAAAGTGCATCAGGTTTGACGTTATTGAAAAAGATAATTTGCGGATACTTGCATTTTTAATGAAAGTTGTATATAATAATCTTATTATGGGCATCAAAGTGAACGACATCCAAGTTGCAGATTTAACCAAATCTTTTGGTAATACTAAAGCCATCTCCGATGTCTTTTTCAACATTTCTCCCGCCTCAATCACCGGCTTTCTCGGCCCCAACGGTGCCGGCAAGAGCACCACCATCAACATATTATTAGGTTTCATCAAGGCCGCCCACGGCATCGCCAAATTAAGTGGCGACAAGGTCTCCTGCAATAATATCAAGGCGCTAAAGGATGTCGGCTTCGTCGCCAGCAACCCCACCCTCGACAACAATCTAACCGTCAAGCAAGAACTCAAATACTTCGCCAAACTGACCGGCAAGAAAATCGACCAAAAACAAATCACCAGTTTATCGCACAAGTTCAAGCTCGACCTAAAAGCCAAAATCGACAATCTCAGCAACGGCAACCACCAAAAAGTAGCGCTACTTATCGCCCTACTCGGCAAACCAAAAATCCTCATCCTCGACGAACCTACCAACGGCCTCGACCCACTCGTCGTCGCCGAATTCAAGCGCCGTCTCTTCGACCTCCGCCGCACCGGCACCACCGTTTTCATCTCAAGCCATATCCTCTCCGACATCGAAGACATCTGCGACAACTTCATCTTCATCAGGAGCGGCAAAATCATCGCCCACAAATCCAAATCGGATCTCAAAAAACTCTCCCCGACCATCATCTCACTCACTTCTGATCACGTCTCCGACATCATCTTCGGCATCAAATCCGCCTACGGCGACAAGGCCACCATCACCGTTCCGGAAGAAACCAAACTCCAAATCACCCTAACCGACGCCATCAACCCCCTGCTCAAAGTCCTCGCCAAGTTTACCGTCTCCAATCTCCAAATCACCAGCGAATCCCTCCAAAGCATCTTCATGAACTACTACAAAGGCACCGAAACCCCGCAAGAAGACGACGACATCGCCCAAGCCCATTTCGCCCTCGCCGAAGGCAAAAAAGCCCTAAAATCAACCAAGAAGGACAAAAAATAATGCACATCTTTGCTAAAACCCTCAAAACCAAAAGGCTTATGCTTTTCTTTTGGTGCTTCATAGTTTTCATCGTCAACCTCGCCCTCATCCAACTCTTTCCGTCACTAAAAGAAGCCTTCGCCAGTCTAACTGCCAATTTACCACCATCTCTGGAAGCTTGGTTTGGCAACGGACTAATCTGGGACAGCATGAAGGGCTACATCGGCATGGAAATCATGAACCAAATGTCGCTCGTCGCCATGATTTTCGCAATCCTTTTCTCCCTCAGCATCTTCGCCAAGGAAGAGCAATCGGGTCTAATGTTGACCCAACTCGCCAAACCCATTTCCCGCAAATCTTATTTCTGGCAAAAATACTTCGCCCTCGTCTTCGCTCTGGTCATTTTCGTCATCGTTTTCTACGCTGGCGCCTACGCCGGTATGCTCATCCTTGGCGACACTTCCCTCTCGCTTCTTGACCTCTGGCAACCGGCCATCGCCACCTTCCTACTCTGCCTCTCCCTCTCCTCCATCGCCTTCTCCATCACCGCCGCAACCGCCAGCGAAAGCCTTGCCGGTTTTGTCTCCGCTTTCCTCGGCATCGTCGGATACTTCCTCTCCTCCATGTCCAGCACCGCCCCCGTCATCGACACCCTCTCTCGCTTCACCCCATTTTATTACTACAACACCCCCAACGTCTTGGAGCAAGGCCTTGACCTCAAAAACATCCTCATCCTCCTCGCCATAATCATCATTCCCCTCATCTTATCTTTACCAATCTTCGCCCGCCGCGACCTAAAAACCCGCTAAATAATGTTTCAGAATAAAGCTTGAGAATATCAACAAAAATCATTTCGGGCCATTCCTGAGGACGGCGCGAAGGCATGAGAGACGAACCCCGCGACGGCGGGCGTGAGGAACGTGCCTGAAATGGTATTTGTTGATATTCTCATAATTCTTGGTCTGGGTGATGTGACTTGAACACACGACCTCGCAGTCCCGAACCGCGCGCGCTACCAACTGCGCTACACCCAGATACCATATTATATCACAAAACCACTACTAAATAAACCCCCGCTGCACTTGCAAACGAGGGTTCATTTGTTGCCAAAGGCAAAAGACTAATTTCAGCAACCTCCAAGGAACAAGGCCCAATCTCCAAGGGTCACAAGGACTCAAGGTGGAAAAAGGGTCAAATCTAAATCCTGAGGGAGGGAGACGCAAAGTGGGCGCTGGCGAGGCCCGCACAGTCCGCGCTCAGCTCCGGCCCGGAACCACCGCGGTGCAAGTAAAGCGCGTCCGACCAGTCGGTCGAATTACCATAAAGGTAATCTATGCCCGAAAGATTGGGTCGTTTGACAGTTTTCCAGTCATTGTCGTGCAAGAAGCTTGGATGAAGTGCCATAAAGGCAAGGATTTCAACTCCTGCCAGTTGCACTCCGTCTTTTTTGGCTTGTTCCTGCGCCTCTTCGGGCGATAACCCCGCGTAAGCGTCCCAGTCCAATGTAACTTCTCGTGTTCCGGGTATCCACTCGCCACCAGCACCTGCGTTTAGACGCACTCGGTCGGTTGACCACTCATCTGAACGATAGTTGGTTTTCTCGTGGTCAATCTTGTCCCAGTAATACCTCAGAGTGCGGAATAACCCACTTTCACCATCGGCATCAGGGAGATAATCGACAAAAAACTTGAAGATGTTGGGGGAAATTACTTGGTAACCAGTGTTTTGCTCGCTCGCCGTAATGACGAACTCGCCTTTCGCTTTGACCGCTTCGAGCACCTGCTCGGGTGTTGAAAAACCAGCCACAGCCAGCTCCTCAAAGAACTTTTGCGCCTCTGCAAGGGTAATTTTGGAAAATTGTGACATATCAGCCACCATCCTTTCTGAATTTGTTGGATTTTTGGGTGTCTTTTTGCCTCGTAATTTACAATGGTTTATTTGTTAAAAACAAATAAACTGCGTATATACGCAGTAGTAACCACGTAATACACGAAGGATTAACAACCTTCTGCCTCCATTATAGCACACATTGCTCAAAAAGTCAAGTATTATAAATGATTTTGCGCCCAAAGCTTGGGGTTTGTATCTAACGTCGTATTGGGCTTGGCGGTATGACTTGACTTTTCGTTTTTCCTTTGCTATACTATTAGGGTAAAGCATCAAATACATACATCACAAAGGAAACATCAAATGAACATCACGCGCATCTCTGGCGGCTCAGCCGACCAAACAAAAATAATTAAATCAACGATTAACCTCAAAAAAGACAAATCGCTTTATCTTGCCAAAAAACAAGCCAAAAAAGCCGAGAAAAAGCAATCTCGTCTCGAAAAACGCACCGCCAGAATTATCGTCAAGAAGCCAAAAAGTCAAAAAGCCAAAAATATCATCAAAAACAAAAGCTTTTCTACTATTTACTTATCTCACGGCGACGCCAAACCTCACCGCATCAAATTCGCCAAACCTCTCTTGGTTATCTCACTTTTTGCCGCCATTTTCCTATCTGGCGCCATAAGCAACCAAATCTTCAGCGGCAAAACTCTGCCTGGCACTTTCGTCTCCGACATCAATATCAGTAACCTCAATCAAGCCGAAATTATCGCCAAACTTCAAGACAATTTCGAGAACACCAATGTCATCATTACCGCTAACAATTTCTCCAAATCCGCCAAACTGGGAGACCTAGGCATCAAAATCGACTACGTCAAGACCGCCGAAATCGCCATCTCCAACAATAACTCGCGCAACTTTTGGTCAATTTTCGCCGTCGGCAAACTCCGCCCAATCGACCTCGTCGCCGAATACGACGCCGTCAAAACCGAAAACTTCATCCATGCCGCTTTCGCCGGTCAAGAAGTCCCAGCCAAAAACGCCGAAATCATCTGGAATGAAGCCTCTGGACAATTCGAAATCATCGGCTCTGGGCGCGGCTCACAACTCCCAGCTACCGAAATCGCCGCCCACGCCGTCGCCCTTCTCTCGTCCATGGAAACCATCAACATCTATGCCAAACCAATCGAAGTCATTCCCGAAATCGAAACCCCCGACGCCGACGCCGCCAAAGATTTCCTCAACCAAACTCTCCTCGGCATCGACACCTCCACCGAACTCACCAACGTCACTTCCGCCAACCTAGTCAAGAAACTCACCAACGACAACCTCGCCCGCACCAACGACAAATCCTTCTCCGAAATCGCCTATCTAACCACACGCACCATAGCAAAATAAATATAGATCTTCACGCCCAAAACCTAATTTTCTCAAGGCCTGTCAAACAAAAACTTGTACGTTTTTGTTTGAGCCGAACGCTTTGACAAATAATTTGGGAAATTATTTGTCAAAAAAGTGTGCCTTGGAAAATTAAGTTTTGAGAAGTGAAAGTTATTTATTTCGCATATTCTATTGCTCTGGTTTCACGAATAACATTAACCTTAATCACCCCAGGATATTGCATTGTTGATTCCACCTTATTCGCAATATCTCGTGCCAATTTCAACGCCGACAAATCGTCGATCGCCTTTGGTTCAACCATCACGCGAATCTCGCGCCCAGCTTGAATCGCAAACGCCTTTTCGACCCCAGCAAACGACTTCGCCGCGTCTTCCAACCCACGCATCCTCTCGGCAAAGTTCTCCGCCGTAATGTTTCGAGCACCCGGTCGTGCCGCGCTAATCGCATCGACAATTTTCACAATCACCGCCTCTGGCGTTGTCGGCTCCACATCTTCATGATGCGCCTCCATGGCGTACACAATCCTCGGATCCATGCTATATTTCTTCGCCAATTCCGCCCCAATCTCCGCATGTCGCCCCTCAACCTTATGCGAAACCGCCTTTCCAATATCATGCAATAACGTCGCCGTCTTCGTAATCCGCACGTCCGCCCCAATCTCACTCGCAATCATCCCCGCAATATGCGCCATCTCCACCGAGTGCAGCAACACATTTTGTCCATACGAAGTCCTATATTTCAACTCACCCAGTAATCTCACCAATTCCCTCGGCAATCCCACCACGCCCACTTCTCGCGCCGCGTCATCACCAGCGATCGAAATCTCTTTGTTGATTTTTTTCTCCGCCTTCGCCACCGCGTCCTCAATCGACGCCTGATTTATCCGTCCATCTTTGACCAACATCGCCAAAGTTTCCACAGCAATCGCTCGTCGCACAGGGTCAAAACTCGAAACCACAATCATCCCCGGCGTCTCGTCCACCATAATATCCACCCCCAGCATCTTCTGCAAAGTTTGGATATTCCGCCCCTCTTTTCCAATAATCCGCCCCTTAATGCTGTCATCTTCTGGCATTTTCACCCCCGAAACCGTCCTGTCCGCCACCACTTCGCTGCCCATCCGTTCCATCGCCGTCAAAATCAGAGCCTGCGCCGTATCATCCACATTGTCTTTCAAGTCTTCCTGCTCCTTTTTGACCAATCCCAATAAATCTTCCTTAATCTCTCGCTCCGTCATCGTCATCAGTTTACTCTTTGCCTCATCTCGCGACAACCCAGCAATTTTCTCCAATTTGTCCATCGCTCGCACTCGCACGTCTTTAATCTCATTTTTCAATCCATCCAAGTTATTCTCCTCTGCGCGCAATTTCTCCGCTCGCGTGTCCAGCTGCTCCAACTTTTTATCCAACGTGCCTTCACGCTCAATCAACCTGTCCTCGTTTTTCTTCCACTCCCGTCGTCGCTCGTCTTCTTCTTTTTTGTTATCATCCTTGATCTTAATCGCCTCATTTTTCGCCGCAAGAACAATGTCGCTCGCCTCATTTTTGGCTTTTTTCACCAATTCATTAGCTTGCGTTTGCCCCCCAGTCGCCTTTTTCTTATTGTAAAAAAATGTTGCACCAACACCCGAACCCGCCCCCAAAACGAGAGCCAAAATTATCCAAATTGTCATAAAATATATTCTCCATTATTAACATTAAACACCTGTTCTGCCTATATTATATCACATAACATCAAAATATCAAAATCTACTCAATTGCTCCGCCCGATTGTTGTCTCCACAGCGACGCATATTTACCATCGCGAGCCAAAAGCTCGGTATGCGACCCACTCTCAACAATCTTTCCCTCATCCAACACAATAATCCTGTCCATCTCCGTCACGGTAGACAACCTGTGCGCAATCACAATCGAAGTCCGATTTTTCATCAAATTATCCAATGCTTCCTGAATCATCCGTTCGCTCTCCGTATCCAGCGAAGCCGTCGCCTCATCCAATACCAAAATCGGCGCATTTTTGAGTATCGCCCGTGCAATCGCAATCCTCTGCCTTTGCCCGCCGCTCAGTTTCACGCCGCGCTCACCAACTTTCGTGTCCAATCCATCTGGTAACGTTTCAATAAACTCCCACGCGTTCGCCAACTTTGCCGCCTTTATCACTTCCTCATCCGTCGCTTCCATTTTCCCATATGCAATATTCTCCCGAATTGACCTATGAAACAACGTCGTCTCTTGCGGCACATACGCCACATTTTCTCGCAAACTCACCTGCCGAACTTTGCTAATATCTTGTCCGTCAATCAAAATCGCACCGCCAGAAACATCCGCAAACCGCAACAATAACTTCGTCAAAGTCGTCTTCCCACTCCCGCTTCGCCCGACCAACCCAATCTTCTCCCCCGCTCGGATTTCAAGCTTGAAATCCTCAAAAATCGGAGATTTTTGCTCCGCGTGTTGAAACACAATCCCATCAAACGAAACCTCGCCACGCGAAACAACCAAATCTTTCGCACCCGCCACGTCCACAATCTCATTTTTCATATCCAAAACCTTCGTCATATCCACCGAATTGCTAAACACATTGTTAATATTACGAATCATATGGTTAATATTCCACAGCATTCCCGTCGTCGAATAACTATAACTCCAAATCAAAAGCAGCGACCCAATCGTAATCCCAAACCATTGCGATCCAAACGCCACAAAAGTAATCAACCCCGCCTCAACCGCCAAGAAAATCACCGAAAAAGCAATATCGCGTATCGTCGAAATCTTAAGGTGCCGCATTCCCGTTGTAAAAACCAATTTCGCAAATCCGCTGAACCGCGCATTTTCCAATCTCTCCCGCCCATAACTTTTCACCGCCAAAATATTACTAATGCTATCCGCTAACTGCCCACTCACTTTATTTTCCGCCTCATTTTCCGCATCTCGCACCGGCTGCGTCTTCTTCGCTGAAATCGTAGCCGCAAGGAAAAACAGCACGCAACACGCAAAAACACCCAAAGCATATCCCGGCAGCACAAACCAAAGGAACGCCACCGACGAAACAATCACCGTAATCGCCGGCAAAATATCAAACGCCAACAAATCAAAAAAGTTCTCAAACGCCCCCACAAACTTGTTCGTCTGTGAAACCAAAGACCCCGAAAATTGGTTATTATGAAAACTCATCGACTGATGCGAAAGCGCATCAAAGCATTTCTTCGCCAGCTCATTTTTACATTGCAATTCCAATTTCCACAATATCCAAACCTGCACCCTGCGCAAAACCAGCTGACAAAACACCGTTGCCGAAATCGCAATAACAACATAATAAATCAGATTTTCCGTCCCCACCCCGCTCGTCACAATATCCAAAACTCGCGAAATCAAAAACGCA
This sequence comes from Candidatus Nomurabacteria bacterium, assembly GCA_031261545.1. Taxonomy (GTDB): domain Bacteria; phylum Patescibacteriota; class Saccharimonadia; order Saccharimonadales; family Saccharimonadaceae; genus WRLZ01. The sequence goes on along the minus strand of JAISJL010000033.1, from coordinate 10,407 downwards.
ATCAAAATATCCTGCACAAACTCAATCACCACCACCAAACTCAAACTCGCCACTGTCGCAAACTTGTGCTTCCCCAACTCCTTTGCAAAATACCACAGCGTCCGTTTTGTCAATTTTCCATCTTTCTTACTCATTTTATTATTATATCATATATGTTATAATAATTCTATGATAGATATAGATTTTAGAAAAACAGGTTTCACAAACGACGATTTAGCAACAATCCAGCCAAAAATCCAAGAAAGTTTCCAAAAAGTCATAACCAAAACCAGCGATTTTTCAGGTTGGGTCGACTTACCAAATAAAATCTCGCAATCCGACGAATTCGCCCAAATCTCCGAATTATCCGATAAAATCCGCACCGAAAACGCAAATCTAACCCTCCTTTTCATTGGCATCGGCGGCTCGTATCTCGGCGCAAAGTCAACCATCGACGCTCTCGGGGCAACCGAAGGCGTCAAAGTCCTCTATGCCGGCAACCACATGAGCAACAAAGAACTCGCAAAAACTTACGAAGCAGCCGCAAAATCGGAAAATCTCTTCTGCGTCGTCATTTCCAAATCCGGCACCACCCTCGAACCCGCCTTCGCTTTCCACATTTTCGAGCAGCTAATCACCGAAAAATACGAAACCGACGCAAGCAACCACATCATCGCCATAACTGATGGCGAAGAAGGCGTCCTCCACGACCTCGCTCGTGCGAAAAACTACCAAACTTTCATCGTCCCGGATAACATCGGCGGCCGCTATTCCATCTTCACCCCCGTCGGACTTCTGCCCATTGCCCTCGCTTGCGGTCCGGAAACCATCAAAGACCTCATAACTGGCGCAACAGAAGCCCAAGAAAACTTGAAAAATCCCGATTTCACCCAAAACACCGCCATGCAATACGCCGCTCTCCGCAATCTCTTCCTGAAAAACAATAAATCCATCGAAATCCTCGCCACTTTTGAGCCAAGCCTGAACTCAGTTTCCGAATGGTGGAAACAACTCTTCGGCGAATCCGAAGGCAAAGACAACAAAGGCCTCTTCCCCGCCTCCATGGTTTTCTCCACCGACCTCCACTCTCTCGGCCAATTCGTCCAACAAGGCACCCGCAACCTCTTCGAAACCTTCATTAACTTCACTAATTTGCCAAACGAAGCCAATCTCCCACTCCAAAAATCCATAGAAAACCTCGACAACCTCAACTATCTCGAAAACAAAACTTTAAGCTACATCCAACGTGCTGCTTTCAAAGCCACAACCGAAGCTCACGCCGAGGGCGGCGCACCAAATCTCACCCTGACTCTGCAAGACCTCGACGCGAAAAATCTCGGCTATTTCTATTATTTTATGGAGTTTTCCTGCGCTATTTCCGCTTACACTCTCGGCGTCAACCCCTTCAACCAACCTGGCGTCGAAGCCTACAAACAAAAAATGTTCCAAATCCTCGAAAAATAATCCCGCCGAATCTACCGCAACCCCACCGCCCTTTGCACACGCTCGATCTTTTCCTGCGTCAGCGGTCGCATTCGCGCTTCGCCCTTTTCCAAAAGTAGCGTCACTTCGTCATCACTAATCGCCGCCACGCGAGCCTGAAAATCCATCAAAAACGCCTCCACCACCGTCGCCGTCGCCCGTTTTAATTCACCATAAGATGTCTTCCCGCTCCACTCGCCAACCACTTCTGAAAGCGAGACTCCAGACAACAAACTCAAAATCTGCAACAAGTTCGACACCCCTGGCTGGTTAAACATATCAAACTGAATCACACCCACGTTATCCGTCGTCGCCGACATAATCTTCTTCGCCGCAGCCGCCGGATCATCATCCAGCAAAATCTTGCTATTCGCACTTTCGTGCGATTTACTCATCTTTTTCTCCGGCTCTGTCAAGCTGCGAATTCGCAAACCCTGCGTCAAATCCATAAACTTCACCTGTTCCGAAGTCTTTTCTGGCAAGCCAAACAACTCGTCATCTCCCGAGCCGAACTTCTTGTTCATCCGCATTCCCAAATCTCTCGCCAATTCAATGTGCTGAAATTGGTCTTCCCCCACCGGCACATATTTGGCATCATACAGCAAAATATCCGCCGCCATCAAAACCGGATAATTAAACAACCCCACGCTCACACTTTCCTGCCGACCGTCAGATTTTTCCTTATACTGCGTCATCCGCGAAATCTCGCCCATCGTCGCAAAACAATCCAAAATCCACGCCAATTCCGAATGCGCACTCAGCCGACTTTGTCGATAAAAACTAACATTTTCGTTATCTCGCAAATCGTCAAACCCCGCCGCCAAATAATATTTAATCGAGTTCATCGCGTTCTTCTGCAAACCACCATAATCCACCGGCGTCGTAATCGAATGCAAATCCGGAATAAACGCGTTAAACCGATACGTTTTCACATATTTCCGCGCCAAATTCGCCATCGGCACATACGCACCCAAAAAGTTCCCCAAAGTCAACCCATCGCTCACCCGCACCCCTGTCAAAATCGTATCTTTTTTCATACTTACATCATACCACACAAACCCCAAAATATCAAAATCTCGCCCAAAACTTGCAATTTTAGCCAAAGTGTGATATAATATAACATTACACTACTTGCAAATTAGGAGGATAAATAATAATGACCAATCAGATAATCGTAGCGGCTTTTTGGGTAGTTTTTGCAGCAATTTATGCTGGTTTCGCGCTGAAATACAAAAATCAGCCAAAACCGGCCATAATCAACAAAAACTTCTCGGAGCACAACATCATCGCGAGCGGCTTGGCTCTAGGGCTTTTCTTTCTCTCTTACCCCCACCAACACCCGCTTCTGCCCATCGCCGGCATAGCCCTACTCGCCATCGGTATCTTGATGATATTTTTGGCGCGCCTAGCGCTCGGTGCCAGATGGTGTCCCCACATCACCGCCATCAGCAAAGACCAAATCGTGCATAAATCTATCTACAGATTTATGCATAACCCAATATATATTGGGCAGGTCCTGATGATGGCTGGATCAGGCCTAGCGCTCCAAAATCCGCTTTTCATCGTTCCAACCGTGCTTCTCGCATCTGGCAACTACCAACGCGCCAAGCGTGAAAAGCACTTTCTGCAAAACCTGCAATAAAATCCTCAAAAATACTCCGAACCAGAACCAACTTCGGGGTATTTTTATTTTCAACGCTTGCGCTTAAACCCAAAATACAAACAAGCCGCAAAAGTTAAAACCACAATCACAAAAAACCAGACCAACCCCATCTCAAACCCTTCGCACAGCTCAAAAGTCTCCTTGACCGCCAAACAAGCGGCACCAATCCCAACAAACTCCCATGCCAAAGCCTTGCGCCCAAACCTACGCAACACCTCCAATTGCTCCGGCGACAAAATCGACAACATCTCCGCCCGCGTATGCCTACGCTGTTCTCGCTTTTTGCCACGATCATGCATACTTTTTATCAGCTCATCGCGCTTTTTCTTATTTTCCGACGCATCAAATCCCTCTTTTAAGCGCCTCGCCTCCTCCGCCAACTCCATCCGCGCCTGAATCACCGGCCCCACAAACAACAACCACGCCCCCACATAACTCACTACATTTATAATATTTTTAGCATTTTCCATACAACCATTATATCACAAAATCTTGGTACGGCCTTTTAACTTCACACTATAATTACGGATAAATACTTTGTTAAATAGATTATAATCTATTTAACAATCCTTGCTACTTGACAAGGATTGCGAAAAACGAAAGGATAGTCAACTTATGAACACAACAATAGCACTAGATAGCACGGAACTCAATCAGACGAAGGATGAGTTGGAAAAACTAATACGAGAATTTGTCGCTATCGAGAATGAGTTATTGTCTCGTGGCAGAGTAGAGCGCAATTTTACTGCGGGATTAGCGACTTTCTTGTCATCGCATTATAAAAATGGAGATATCATTGTTGATGCATTTTACAATCGGCACGGAATGCTGTCTAAAAAGATCGGCAATAAACTTATTGAAGCAGACATTGTCATTCATCAGCAAGGGATCGATGACAATAATCTAGTCATAATTGAGCTTGAAACCAATAATCATCCAGAAAGAGACGATATTTGGAAACTGGAAGAAATGACTCAAACTTTTTACGGATATCAGTATAAGCTAGGTCTATATTTTGCCGTTGGTGTCGGAAACAGGGCTGGTGAAATTTTATCATTAGAGTGGTATAAAAACGGAAAAATAATTAAGGAGGAAAAATAAAATGGCAACAAAAAATAATACACTTGTATTCTTGGCAATCGCGTTTATCTTGTGTCTTTCTTCTGTGGGTAGTTATATCTATTATAAAGCGGATTCTACTATGAAAAGGGATGACTTTGAGCAGTTTATGACTAATTTAGCGGAAGACGTAAACTCAAAGAACGAAACCACGCAAGCAAAATCGCTATTAATTCTAATGTACCAATCGAAGCTAATGAATAAGAATAATATTGGTGACGACACATTAAAACTTGGCAGAGATGTGTGGAACATCAAAGATGAAGATTGGGAGAGCTAGTATGAACGATCGTAAGAATAAACAATATATAACAGTAGCAATTTGCATGTCTATCATTGCAGCAATTTTTATAATTTTAACAGCCGTTGAGTTCAATGATGTGTCTCAGAAAAAAGATGCTATAGCACAACTTCTCCATGATATGGAAAAATCAGTACATATAGATGGCTATCCAGATAAACCGATGGACGATGAGTTTGTCGAAACTATGACAAAACATGTCGGATACGAATTTAATAGGAATGACCCCGATGGGAAACGTGGCAATTTCAAGTTCGGGTTTGATCGGTGGAGTATCGCAAAAATGGATTGGAAATAATGGCTCAACGCACAAAAAAGCGCGATAAAAGTAATCAATATACTTTTGCGAAGGTAGTATTACCTACTACAGCTTGTGCTTTTTGCGGATTCGTAATCTTCTCTTTTTTACAAGCTAACAAGCCGTATGAATACTCATACCGTGAATGCAGCATGGTAGATGTCGTTTATATGATGACTAAGACGGCATACACATTTAATTATATCAACTCTCTAAATATAGACTATTCCAAAGATATTTCGGGCATTATAAATAAGGTACATGATCTCAAGTTCGATGATTTAGAATGGACGAAGACAATGAAAAACGTTCTCACCACTCGTGGCGACACGTCAGCAGCAATGAAAAAGCGCCCAATCATATCTTGGCTTGAAGAGTTTTATAGTGCGAAAAAACAAAAAGACGGCTTTTGATGGCAACCCGATTGATCATTGGAATAGGCAGAAATTTGTAAAAATTGGTCAATATTGTAAAGAGACATGGGATACCAACGTAATCGAATATATTCCCAATGAGTATATTATCGACAGCTGGTAAAAAAGTTAAGGAAAGGAGCAGGATGTTTGATAAGATAACAAAGAAAGTAGCAAGTCCGTTCGATATAGGCTGCATGTGGTCTGAATTTATACTTGCAGTTGGTAGTAAATTACTTGCGCTGATGGTTAATGCTATGGAGCCGAGATATATAAAGGCTTGGTTCGCGATTATCTATGTGATAGATAAGGAGTGAAATTTAATAAACATCATGTTGATTCTATCGGCTGTGGTTTTTGTTGGATCTTTTATTATAGGTCAAATTTGCTACAATACTCGGGGATCAAAATATCACTTTTCTCGCAAGAATAAAAAAGACAAACTCTACGATGACGCAAACAGAAATCAATAATAAGTTAGCATGTGCATTATATGCTCAAACCTACAACGAGCACGACGTAGTTTTTATAATGTCGCGCATTCGCAAGGATTTGGAGACAAACAATGACAAAGAAAATCCATTGATATTCTACTGATTATGATAGAACTTTGTCTTTTCATTAAAATATGATAAAATAAGACCATGAAAAAACCAATCAAAGCCGAAATTATTGTCAAACAAAGCAAGATTGGCGTTATACATGTCGGCAATGTCGATTATCTCTCGTTGACAGATTTGGCAAAATACCAAAACTCATCCGATCCATCTTTAACAGTCAAAAACTGGCTCCGTCGAGTTAGCGCCATAGATTATATCGATATTTAGGAGCAGCTTCGCAATAAAGATTTTAATTTGGTCGAATTTGACCAAATTAAAATCTAGTATGGCAAAAATAATTTTGCAATGTCGCCTTATTCAGGCAACCCAAACAGCCAAGAGTCTAGAGAAAAGAAAGGAAATAGAAGCGAAGCCAAAAAATCCCAAAAATTAGCCCAAAAATGCGAAAAATCCGCCGTTTCCGACAGATTTTCCGTTTCTATTCCCGAAATGGTGGCACTATCGCATACTGATACAAATAAATTGCTTCATCTGTTACGCTACTGCGATACTGTCCAAATAGATTATAACACATCAGAAAATGAAACGCCAGAAGATGTTACAGGTGGTTACGAAGATGTAGTTGATGAGATAAGGCAGGTTCAGAACCCTATAACCAGCAAGGAGATGTTAGGTATCATTGCAGAATATCAGAACGGGGCGATGGTCAAGGAATTGGCAAAGAAATATGGTCGGACTCGCCAAGCTATTGCGGAAAATCTCAAAAAACACGGTATAGACATTATCTATCGGCGTTTTGCTACCCGTGGTCAAGATCAAACTATCGTCTCGCTTTATCTATCTGGACTCAACTCTAACCAAGTCGCCGAAAGATTTGGCGTAAGCCAAGGGGCAATTTTGCGATGTTTGCGGGCCAACCATATCCCCTTGCGCCCAAGCGGCAAGTCCAAACAAAAAACTGGCATATTTCAGCCAGTTTCTCGTTGAACCCTTGAACTCTACCAACAGAAGACAAAAACCTTGCCGTCATCATTGTCGTAAAACTCGGTGTTTTCGCATTCTAAATCACGAACAAACGCCTCATAATCAACCTTGATGTAGCAACGCAGATTGTCGGGTATATCCTTATAAATCATTATGTCCATACCGCAACTGTCAAGCATTTCTTCCGCATAAGATTCTGGACTTTCATACTCACCTTGATAGCACTCGGAAAACTTTTCATAAGCGTTTTCGCTACTTGCGTCTGTCAATCCCATTAGACTCGCCCAAACCGCGAATGGTTCGCCATATTCGGTGATGTTTCTGGCTGCTGCCGCTACTTGCTTGATGTCATCATATTCATCAAGTTTTAGCGACCCAAAGCCCTCATAATCGTGTATGGCGTATCCTTCGGCTTCGAGCGGATTTGGAGATTGTTTTAGCATTTGGCGTATCGCCTCAAAGATTTTCTCGTCTTCTTGGTCGGCACGAATCCAGCACCCGTGCAGTCGTCCGCCGACATAATCGGATAGGGACGCAACATAGATACTTGGAATTACCCGTTTCTCTTGCTCCTCGTTAGTATTGTTCTGTTTGTCAATGTGCTTCGTGTCGTCTTCGGCACTCATAACATATCCTTTCTATCCCGTTTTAGTTCATCTTGGGATAACCCCATCTTATCTGGCGAACAAGGATAAAACACGCCAGATAACAGAGGCGATTACTTGGCTTGCGACAGGTCGTTATAGATTTGTTTGGCTATAACTTCGGCAAGTTTTGGCGGCACGGCGTTCCCAATCATTTTGTAACCATCAACCACATTTTTGTAGTGGAAGATAAAATCGTCAGGAAAAGTTTGGACTCTGGCACACTCGCGCACGGACAGTCGGCGATACTCCGTCTCCCGATTTGGCGCCAAGGTGAAGTCCATACTCCCCAGTTTCACCATTGGCGGCGAACTGGGGTGAAGTGGCACGCTATTTGCCATTGCCACAATCGTATAAGATGGCTCATTCCACTTTCGCATACGATTGGCTTGGAAAAACCGAGACGAGAACTTGCCCATAAAATACTCGTGGTTCGGGATTTTGAGGCCAATGTTGGCGTGGTTATGTTCGGTGGCTGGGGTTGCCAGCGGCAAATTACCGATTGCGTCTCGCAAAGTTAGTTTCTTCTCGGTCATCGGCTTTGGAAAGACAAACTCTTTGTCCAAATCCTTGCGATAGCCGATAATGATAACCCGTTTTCGAGTTTGTGGCACGCCGTAATCGCTGGTATCCAACAACTTCCACGAGACATTATAGCCAGCGTCCTCAAATAATCTGATGAAGTCGGCAAATGCCTTGCGGTTGCGAATCGTAACAAGCCCAGCCACATTTTCGCAGAGGAAAAATTTGGGTTGTTTGGCTCGTATCATCTCGATATAGTTGTAGAACAACTGTCCGCGCTGGTCTTTCAGCCCTCGCTTCGCCCCAGCACTGCTCCACGATTGGCACGGCGGCCCTCCAATAATCCCGTCCGTATCGGGTATGTCTTCTGGTTTGATATGTCTCAAATCTTGTTTGTTGAGATGAGTGTGCAGGAAGTTCCGCTCAAATGTCTCCCAGATATTGCGGTCAAACTCGTTCGCCCAAACTGTGCGGAATCCCGCTCGCTCAAAGCCCAAGTCCAAACCGCCGCAACCTGTGAATAGTGATGTAATAGTTAGGTGTTTCATAAGCACCTCCTTTCTGCCGATGTTTTAGGTATTCGGCAAGGAGATGATACTGTTTATATTAGGTGAAGTCAGGCGAGATAACAGAGGTAAAATGTGAGCGGGCGACGACTAACTATACCTGTGAGAACAAGAAAAATACGCTCTGTCGAGCGTCAAAAAGAAGTATCTTTTATAAGAGGGTTAGGACTCTATGTCGTGATTCGTCAAAATAGTTTTGAGCATCTCTTTATGCTCGACCGATAACTCGTCATCTATCTCGACAAGCTCAATATATTTGTTCAAGAAAAGTTTAGGGTTAGAGATTAGGCGCAAATAATAATTGAGAGTTCTGTATAGTCCATTCACTATCAGCTGGCAACCGTGTTCCATCTGTATATGAAAGACCAATTCGTTGATTTGCTCCGGCTCTGCTGGCGGCAACCCAGATAAGATATAATATCGTTCCGGATTGAACTTGATTATTTTGTCATAAGCAACCCGCGTCATTTGCAAGTCCGGTGCTTTGTCGAGCTTCACTTCTACTGCCTCAAAGATATTGCCATCTTTTTCAACTTCAATGTCGCCAGAGCTATTTGAGGTGCGGTCGGAAGCCGTGTGACTGCCAAGTGGCAATAAAGTAGCCCCTTTATATCTGCCCATCTCATCTACAAGAAAAGTATATATTGCATAAAACGCTAATACCGGTAGTTTAGCGCCACCGTGAGTCCCATAAGTTGTCGTAAAATGGTCTTGGAGAATATCTATTATTTCAGCTATCTGTATGTCATCATCAGAATCAAGCTTTTGGATTTCAACCTTATTCGCTTCGCGATAGTTTATTGCGCTATTCAGCAACACTCGCAAGATGGCTTCCGTCAAAGCGGGTTCATTCTGGAATCGGTCGATGGTATGCAGAAAAGCTTGCTTCATACCAACACCAGATATTTCACCCTGATAAGTTAGCGTGTATGGGTATGGTTGTTCCAAGCTTCTTGTCAGCCAACCACTTTCAGCCATATGGGGCAATCCAAGCTCTGTGAGTGTTGGGGTGATAAATCTTGTGTCTATACTCCTGCCGGAAAATCCATTATCCATTTTATCTTGATGGAATCGTATGTCTTGATGTGGATTTATAAGTTTATGGACTAAAAGGGTCGTCAAAACCGTAAAAACACCTTTATTCTTATTTACATTGGTAGTAATCAAGTCCAGATATACTTTTAGGTCTTTCGGTATCTCTAAATCAGAAATATCGGACGACTTTTTATAAATCTCTAACAATTTTTCTCTGTGGTTCATAACAACTGCTCCTTTATTTGTTCATACACGGCTTCTATCATAGGTATTGCAACCGCATTGCCAATTTGGTTGTAACAAGAAGATAATTTATCATTCATAACAAAATCATCTGGGAATCCTTGAAGTCGATAGCACTCCCTGATAGTTAGTTTTCGGACAGTTTTACCATCGTAAATCCAAAACCTACCGGAACTTTCTTGGGACGGTATGGTTGGGTGCGTCCCGTCAATATGGTAAATACGATTCGGCTGCTTATGAACGCGCGATAAATGTTCGGTATTTGGTCGAGTCCCTGCTTTTCTAATAGATTTGTTGCGATAACCGCAGAATATCAGCCCAGAATCTTGCTTCCTCCACAACTCTTTTGGCAGGATTGTATAATCTTTCTCCTCTAAATACTCAAAATCACCCGACTCTTCTAAAATATCTTTGATTAGTTTTGTTGGTTTCTTGTTGAGTTTGTCGAGGTTTATGCGTTTGTCTTTGCTGGCGACAATCGCAATGCGCTCACGATTCTGCGATAGCCCAAAATCTTTTGCATTGAGCAACCGCCACTCGGCTTTATACCCAGCATTTTCTAATTGCTCCAATATGACTTTTAGGGTTCTACCCTTAT